>JACMJP010000545.1 GCA_014380545.1 Chitinophagales bacterium
AAGTGGAAATTTGATTTCAAGCACAACCGATTTATGTAAATGGATAATGTATAACCTGAGTTTACATAATGGCCGAGGTGATTCTTCTATTATGACCAAAGAATCGCAAACATTACTTTGGACTCCTACACGGACATTTAATGGGAGTAAAACAACACTTGGTTTAGGTTGGTGGCAATACCATTCAGAAAAGCATGGAGTATCTGTTTTTCATTCGGGCCATTTTAGTAACTTTTCTGTTTCCAATTTAGTAATCTTTCCAGAACAGAATTTTGGTTTTGTGATATTATGTAACACAGAATCTGCACTTGATGTAGTTTACCATCAAATAACAGACGGATTAACGCCAATACTGACAGATATAATTAAGAAAACAAAAAATAACAGCAGGTAACAGCGGTTTGGCAAAAGTAGCGGTTTAATGCTTCGTATAAAAGTTTCTTGTAAATTTGAAGTGTGTGCTTCGGATCACCATTTCTGGTAAAAATCGCCACCTTGGCCAGCGCCAGAATATAATAATGCAGAGCCGTCGATAGAACAATACGAAAATGAAAATTTTCCAATTGATTTTTCTGAACCTATAGATTCAAAGTAAATCGATATATTTAATGCAACATCATAAAATTATTTCTATGATGTTGCATTATATTTAAATTTTAATACTTCAATTGATTTATCTAAACTTCTCCACCCTGCCAACATAAACATCTTCCCCAACAATTAATTTAACAACGAAAATCCCTGCAGGTAGATCAGATATATTTACATACACAGAATTTTCATTTATTATTTGATTTTCAAGAGGTGAAATTACACGTTTACCATGTAGATCATACATCTCCAAAACCATTTCACTCCTACTTAAATTATCCAGCTCCACAATAAAAAATTGATCAGCAGGGTTTGGAAATAAGTTAACGGATTGAATGGCAGTATTTGAAATACCGGTAAATTGAATGGTAATTACCATATTATATTCAGATACTCCGCATCCATTTTCCACTATAAGTGTTACCGAATAATCACCTTCGGATGTGTAGGTATGTGTAGGATCTGTTTCGGTGGAACCATCTCCGTCACCAAAAACCCAGAAATATGTTCCGGTACCCGGGGTAGTGTTTTCAAAAAATACGGTGAGTCCTGATGTAGTGTAAATAAAAGACGCCTCCGGTGCGAATTCAAGGGCGACATTAACTGTATCGCTGATCTCACAATCTGATACCGGATCACTTATAGTAACGGAATATATTCCGGAACTTGTAACTGTTATAGTTTGTGTAATATCTCCTGTGCTCCATAAATATCCTTTACCGGGATTTCCTGCATCAAGAATTATAGAATCACATGCAGTTATATTTTCTTCTAACATAGCAATAGGTGAGGCATAAGAATTAATGGTTAATTCAAAAGTATCATTGCTGATATCAATATCATCTGGAAGCAGAGTGTAAATTTCAAAAACATATTCACCCGGAACAGAAAGATCGGCAGTAGTGGCAAAAATATAATCAGCTTCAGAACCTGGTGCAATTGTAATGTCAGCTATTTCCATAATTTCCACACCACCATTTATTTTGTAAGCTACAGGAATGGAACTTATTGTTGTTCCACCATAATTTTGAATAGTAATTTTTATTTCCTCTGTTTCAGTTTTATTACAGGAAGAAAATAATTCCGGTAAATTGATGACACCTGCATCATCGGTAATAATTAAATTACAATCGCTTAAATACACCAGAATATTCTGACGCAGATTCATGTTTTTATCCTCGGGATCAAGTAACTGACTTGGTGCCCATGCACTCATGATCACTTTGCCAATTCCCCATTGTTTTTCTATCATACATGGAATATCATTATGTGGTGCGCCAAACAGAACGCCATCAAGATTTTCATGTGCAAGCGTATCGTAATTATTTCCGTATATCACGGCATTACTCGCATAAAAGCCACTGAAGGTTGTGCCAACAGGAGAATAAGGTCCTTCATAAATAGGATGAGTAATTCCGGTTTTCTTTTTAATATCCGTTACCTGATAACTCATGGCAATTTTTGTTCCGTCGAATCCATAATCCACATAAAAATGTTCCCCCTCATATTCCGATCCGCTGCTGTTCAAATATAATTTTCCTCCGGCTGCAACCCAGTTTTCCATTAATTGTCGGTTGTCATTTAAGAATATTTCCATCGTGATAATATGATTATAACTTCCATCTAAAAAAATAAAGCACGATGAATCGGAAAATAATATTTCTGGATCAACAGTTTCAAAATATTCCTGCGTCCAGTTATCTTCTCCAAAAACAGTATTCATACAGGTTGTATTAGTGGTATTAAAAAATGGTGAGCCACCAAGTGCCTCTGCACCGCCATCTATATTGGAATGTATCAACCATTTTTTAGGACCGCTTACATAATTCAAATTGCAGATATTTATTTCGAGGTTATCATTTAATGCAAATCCATCATCCGGATGTTGTACCTCCAGTGTTATGGAATAACATCCTAAACCTGTAAGGTTAGCTGTTTCCGAAAAACTATACATAAAATCGCTGTTGGCGAGAATTAAATCCGGAATTATCTCCAATACCGGAGCCCCACCGTCAATAGAATAAGAAACATTTACATCTGAAAGATCTGTATCAGTATGATTGGAAATTTCTATAGTAATGCTCTCGTCATTTAATCCGATTGCGGAAACAGGAGATATCAATTTATTTATACTGAGATCATGTTCAATGCCTCCAGAAATTAGCACAGTATAATCTTCTGTATCACCTTGTAAAAACGGCAGACAAGGATCGTTGGAATTCATCCAGGGTCCAAAGGGTTCGTGCACTGCCCGGACTCTCATTCTTGTTTCTCCACTGATGGCATCAGCAGGAAGGCTAAAAGTAATGCTCCCCGATTGAACCCCGGTTAAAACTATGGTTCCAAGTTTTTCTGTTTCTTCAAATTCCATATTCTGATCAAAATCAATCCAAACAGAATAATTATACTGCCACGATTTATTGTCGAGATAAATTGTGTAGGTGCTCCCTGCAATAAGTCCTGTGGAGAGTTCAGTATAATCGCTGTAACCGATATCTTCTTCAGCAACCCCGCTTCCGGTAGTATTAATGTCGCCGAGCTCAACTCCGTCGATGATCACATCGAGCATGGGCCAGGAATTTTGCGGAATACAATATTGTGCTGAAATGTTGAGTGTGAGTATTTGTAAACAAATAAAAAATATCCATGTGGAAGGACGAAGTCTGTTTAAATTATTCATATTATTTTTTTAATGCAAATATTCTCCTTACCGAAATTAATAGCGTCCTGAATTATAAAATCAGACACGAATTATTTGTTCATGACTTAATTATGACAAAATAACTGTTAGAGCATGTTAAAGCAAGTTAAAATTGGAAGAGGTCACTGATTATTATTATTTTTAATGAATAAAACCTACATCTTGTTACCTGAACCTTCATTTACCATTGGGTCGTTTATATTTCTGATTATTTCGGCGCAGGGTTTATTTCTTGCGGTATTGCTTGCAGTGTACAACAGATCGAACATAATTGCAAACAGAATTATGGCAATATTTGTTGCTGCATTTTCGATGATCCTGTGTTATTATGTGTTATTCTGGACAGGTTACAGTTGCAATTTTATGTGGACCAAAGGTTGGTGTTCTGCCTTGCCGTTTTTGTTGGGGCCATTGATGTATTTATATATTATTATCATAAAAAACGGAGAGCTTCCAACAAAATATAAAAAACATTTTATTCCCTTTGCGGTGCATCTCACCTATATGTTGCCATTTATTTATTGGTTCACTATCGGACCCGAGGTAATTGCGACATCTCAACAACCATTGAATCTTTTTCTGCAACACAATATTTATCGTCACCTGAGTTTTGTAATTACATCCTTTCAAGTATTTAATGCCCTGCAGTTTTTGAGTTTGTTTATTTATTCCTTTTTATTATTGCGTTTATTATATAAACAAAAAAAGGAAAAGAATGGCAGCAAACATCAACAAATGAAATATCGCTGGTATGTTCGCAATATTTCTTTTTATGTATTGTTCGCCCTTTGTTTCAGCAGTTATTGGATAACACTTTGGCTTGGAATTTCACTTGATGGATTGGATTATTTAGTTTCCGGAATGATGTCCCTTTGTATTTATCTGATCGGATATGGAGCTTTCCGCCAACCCTTATCTTTATTTGAACAAAAAAATGCCAATACCAGAAAAAAACTCGCTTCTGCAGATCTGATTTTACAAACTCAAAAACTCACTGCCTACCTCGAAACGCAAAAACCCTGGCTCGACTCCGAATTAAATTTGAACAAACTGTCCGAGTTATTACAAATGCCCTTACACGAATTATCCTTTTTAATTAATTCCACCCTTCACAAAAATTTCTCCGATCTCCTCCACGAATATCGCATCAAAGAAGCCTGTCGCCTCCTTCTCGAAGAGTCCTATTCCGACTCAAAAATTCTCAGCATAGCCTTCGACGTCGGCTACTCTAACAAGGCAACTTTTAATGCCGCTTTCAAAAACAAAATGGGTGTTTCGCCAAGTGCATATAAATTAGTGGCGAAAGGGGATGGGATGAAGGGGGTTTTGAATTAGAGAAGGATTTTTAATTGTTTTTGAAGTTTTTAATGGAGTTTTGTCATAAAAAAAATGCAGGAATGGTGTGGGATCTTGCAAAATTTGCATTTTAAAGGTTTTGATGAAATATTTGGAGACTTTGGTGGAATGAGGCCGAGAAGTGTATATTTATTGGGGAAAGAATTAAACCTAAACCTAAGGCAATGAGCATCAAGAAATAATTGTGAAGGAACTCAATTTGCCAAAACAAAGTGTTTATGTAAGGTACAGTGATGGTGTATATCACAGTGCAATCCAAGACAGATTTGACAAAAGTATTTCTTCGACACCGATTTACAATTTTTTAAGTTACGCTAAAGCAATTCCAAATCCGTCTGACCTGTTTTTTCTGGGACTTTTAGACAACAATTTTACAACTGACGATTATTATCAAAAAAAAGTAAGAGAAACCATTGACGAAATCAAGACGAATTTAGGCAAATGACAAAAAGCACAGGCTATAACAGCACATTTGCAAAAGGCATGATTTCGTGCACCGCAGACAGTTTTGTGGTTAGAGAAAGTTCCGTTCTCCGAATGAACATTTGTGCTGAAAAGCCCGCCCAGCGCAAATCTGCAAAACGTTATAGCCAATGCTATGAGACGTCCGAACAACTTCAAACAGATCAAATAAAATGAC
>JACMJP010000546.1 GCA_014380545.1 Chitinophagales bacterium
ACTCACACTGCTTGCGGGATACATTGCCATACTTTCTGTTAATTCCATGCCGATATTATTTTTTACATCCAGCAATTTGAATAAAGTAACTTTTTCAGTATGATCCGGACATGCGGGGTAGCCCGGTGCAGGACGAATACCAATATATTTTTCTGAAATTAATTCTTCACTATTTAAATTTTCATTTTTATCATAGCCCCAAAATTCTTTGCGCACTCTTTCATGCATGCGTTCCGCAAATGCCTCTGCTAATCTGTCTGCCAATGCTTTTAATAAAATGGAGGAATAATCGTCATGCTGCAATTCAAATTCTTTTATTTTAGTTTCGATTCCTATTCCGGCGGTTACTGCAAATACGCCGATGAAATCAGATCCAACACCGCCCTCTATAGCGGGGCTGATAAAATCTGCTAAACATAAATTTCCCTGATTATCTGCTTTCTTATTTTGCTGACGGATATGATGTAATGTTTCCATGATATTATTTTCTTCATCATAAATAATAATATCATCGTCATTTATCGAATTACATTCATAAAACCCAATAACAGCGTTTGCCTTTATCCATTTTTCAGAAATTATTTTTTGTAGCATTTCCTGCGCATCATCAAATAATTTTTTTGCTGCATCCCCTACAATTTCATCTTCAAAAATTTCAGGATATTTTCCGGCTAATTCCCATGTCTGAAAAAAGGGTGTCCAGTCAATGTATTTTGATAACTCTTCCAGTGAGTAATCTTCAAAAACTTTTGTTCCCGTAAATGTTGGTTTTGGAGGAATATAATTTGTCCAATTAATTTTGAATTTATTTTTCCGTGCATCTTCCAGAGAAATATATCCTTTAAACGATTGTTTATATTTATGCGATTCATTTAAGATGGCATATTCATTTTTTATTTCTGCAATAAATTTATTTTTTTCTGCTCCTAACAATTTTCCCGCAATGGTTACACTTCTTGAAGCATCCGTTACATGCACTACGCCTTTCGAATATTGGGGCGCAATTTTTACTGCAGTATGTGTTCTGGATGTTGTTGCACCGCCAATTAATAAAGGAATTTGCATATTTCTTTTTTCCATCTCATTTGCAACATGCACCATTTCATCCAATGAAGGTGTAATTAAACCACTCAACCCGATTATATCAACATTATTTTCAATGGCAGTATTTAATATTTTATCAGCAGACACCATTACACCCAGGTCAATTATTTCATAATTATTACATGCAAGCACAACTCCGACAATATTTTTTCCAATATCATGTACATCGCCTTTTACTGTTGCCATTAAAACTTTTCCCTGGGAATTATTTGATACAGTATTATTCTTTACTTTTTCTGCTTCAATAAATGGCTGGAGATAAGCAACTGCTTTTTTCATCACCCTTGCACTTTTTACTACCTGTGGTAAGAACATTTTTCCACTGCCGAAAAGATCACCAACGATATTCATTCCTGCCATTAAGGGACCTTCAATAACACCCAGGGGTTTATCGTATTTCATTCTTGCTTCTTCAATATCCGTTTCAATGAAATCAGTAATTCCTTTCATTAATGCATAACTCAATCTTTCTTCAACAATTTTATTTCTCCACTCATCAATTACTGTTTCGGCTCTATCTTTTTTCTTTAATGTTTCTGCAAATGTTACTAAATTTTCTGTTGCATCCGCTCTCCTGTTCAATAAAACATCTTCTACTTTTTCCAGCAGATCTTTCGGAATGTTTTCATAAATATCTATCATGCCCGCATTCACAATTCCCATATCCATACCTGCTTTTATAGCATGATATAAAAATGCAGAATGCATTGCCTCTCTCACCGTATTATTTCCCTGGAAAGAAAATGAAATATTACTTACACCACCACTCACTAATGCACCCGGAAGATTTTCTTTTATCCATTTTGTTGTTTTTATAAAATCAACTGCATAATTATTATGTTCTTCTATTCCTGTAGCAACGGTAAGAATATTCGGATCGAAAATAATATCAGTAGGGTTGAAATGTAATTCATCTACTAATATTTTATATGCCCTTGTGCAGATCGCAATTCTTTTTTCAAATGTTGTTGCCTGACCTTCTTCATCAAATGCCATTACAATAATTGCGGCTCCTAATCTTTTTGCTTCCGTGGCATGCTGTTTAAAAATTGTTTCTCCTTCCTTTAATGAAATGGAATTTACGATAGATTTTCCCTGCACACATTTTAAACCCGCATGTATAACTTCCCATTTACTGGAATCTATCATTAACGGCACTTTTGAAATGTCGGGTTCAGCAGCAATTAAATTCAAAAATGTTTCCATCACATTTTTAGAATCAATCATCCCTTCATCCATATTTACATCAATTATTTGCGCACCATTTTCCACCTGCTGCCTCGCAACAATTAATGCTTCATCATATTTTTCTTCTGTAATTAATCTTTTAAATTGTTTGCTGCCCGTAATATTTGTGCGTTCGCCAACATTTACAAAATTTGCTTCTTCAAAAATTTCAAATTGTTCTAATCCGCTGTATGCAGGAAGTTTTGGTAACACAGGAGGAATTCTTGGCGGATATTTTTTTGCAATGTCTGCAATATATTTAATATGATCAGGAGTTGTTCCGCAACAACCTCCAATTATATTCACCCAATTATTTTTTAAAAATTCTTCAACATCATTTCCATTACTTTCGGGTGTCTCATCATATTCACCAAATGCATTTGGCAAACCTGCATTCGGATATGCAGAAACATAAAAATCTGTTTTTAATGCAAGAGTTTGAATATGTTCTTTTAATTGTTTTGCACCAAGGGCACAATTTAATCCCACACTTAA
>JACMJP010000547.1 GCA_014380545.1 Chitinophagales bacterium
GAAAGATATTATCATATTCTGCACGATCATAAATCTTACAATATTGAATTGGTGCATTTTGAAAAAGCAACAAAAACATATACATTAAAAATTAATGGTGACATTTATGAAGCGACTATAAAAGATAAATTTGATCAGTTGCTGGAACAAATGGGTTTTGATGTTTCTGCTCAACATAAATTGAAAGAATTAAAAGCTCCGATGCCGGGTTTAGTGATTGACATCAGAGTTTCTGCCGGAGATAAAGTAAATAAAGGTGATGCAGTTGTAGTTTTAGAAGCAATGAAGATGGAAAATGTTTTAAAAGCTGCAGGCGATGGTGTGGTGAAAAGTGTTGTAGTAGAAAAAGGAAAATCAGTTGAGAAGAATCAGGTGCTGATTGTTTTCGAATGATTTTCATCCCCGGTAAATATCATGTATCCTTATTAATCCCAAACATTTTTTGTTTTCAACAACCGGCAAAACAGAGAGCTGTGATGTTCTGTTTTCCATCAGGTCAATTGCTTCTTTTAATGTTGCAGAAGGAGAAATTGCAATGGGGTTTGTTGTCATGATGTTTTTTACAATCAAAGTATTTAATTCAATATCTTTTAATAATGTTCTTCTTATATCGCCATCCGTAATTAATCCAATTAAATTTTTGTTTTCATCAACAACACAAGCGGCGCCAAGATTAAATTTTGTCATAGTAATAATTAATTCACGGAAAGAATGGTTTTCATTTATCTGTGCAACTTCATTTAAATGATGCATTACATCCTCCACTTTTAATAATAAGTTTTTACCGAGTTGCCCGCCGGGGTGAAATTTTGCAAAATCAGTTGAAGTAAATCCTCTTGCATGCATAAGAGCGACTGCAATTGCATCACCAAGTGCAAGTGCAACGGTAGTAGACGCTGTTGGAGCAAGGTTAAACTGATCGGCTTCTTTTTCCACACTTGCGTTTATAATAAAATCGCTTGCATGAGCAATAGGAGAATTTGTATTTCCCAAAACAGAAATAATTTTTGATCTGTGCTCTTTAAAAAAAGAAATTAACCGCAGCATTTCAGGTGTTGCTCCGCTTTTTGAAATTAATAAAACCGGGTCACCATCAGCATAAATTCCCAGATCGCCATGCACAGCTTCTGATGCATGCAGAAAAACAGCTTGTGTTCCTGTACTGCACAATGTTGCTGTGATTTTTTGAGCCACTGCTCCTGATTTTCCGATGCCGCAAATAATTACTTTTCCTTTATGATTTAAAATATGATCAACAGCAATATTAAAATCATCAGTTAAATGATCTATTGTTTTTTGAATTTGTGAAGCTTCAAATTGTAAAACCTGTTTTGCGATGTCGAGATGCGGCATAAAAATTCCCCTGCCAAATTAAGAAGACTTAATGAATTATGATCTTTTCACTGAACTCATGTCCATAATAATTTATGCGAAGGAGGTACATTCCATTTGGAATATTTGAAGTATCTATTTCATGCAACTGATCGTCCTGTGTATTTACCAAAGTGAAGATGTTAAACAATCGTCCTGTTGCATCATATAATTCTGCAAACAGAACGCTGCTCTCCTGCAGATTGGTTTGAATAAATAATTGATCCCCCGCAGGATTGGGATAAATATTAAAATCAGAAACTGATGTTGTATCAACGGAAGGAAGTGTTCCTGTTTTGTAAGTAACACAAGTTTCATTTTCCATCAATGGATAAAATGAGTTGAGTTGAGCAACATCTTCCTTCAATTTGTCAACGCTTGCAGTATTGTCGCCTGGAATATCTGCATGCGAAAAAACAAAAGCCATTTCAATACAAATATCATTTCCCCTGCTCAATTGAAACGGTCCCATACTTCCTACTCCTCTCCTGTCAGCCGGCGTATTACCTTCAGTAATTTCTGTCCATCCTGAAAGATCATGCACATCTGAAGGAAATACATGATTTATTTTTTCCGTGCCCCCATAACCGCTTCCGCCGTATGTAAGATGAGTACCGTCTTTAAACAAAGCTCTTAAATAATTATATCCATGCTGCACATTTGTCGGGTACGATAAGGGAGAGCCGTCACCAATATATATCATAAAAGAAAACAGATCATGCGTTAGCGTCACATATCCGATAGCAGGCAAGATATTTCCATATCCGCTGTAACAAGGCTCATCATAATCACCATTATATGAGTAATATAAATTGAGTGACGAATCGCTTCCGACAAAATCATCTGTAGAACAACCTAATTTGAAATCTACAAACTGTCCGGCATATAAACTGTCATAATCATGCGTAAGTGAACGGTTAAATATATGCTGATTAACAAATACAATATTATTTAAGAGATTTCCGGGAAACTCTCTATAAGCATATAACATTGTGTGTACTTCAATTTCCATTTTTGAAGCAAGAGATTCAGGATCATCGATGTTTGAATTATAAATTGCATACACCGCCTGATCACCTTTTATATTCGGATGATCACCAAGCATCGGTTCATATATTTCGTTCATATTATAATCTGTGAATGGTGCAAGTATTTTTGCCTCTCCTTTAGTTGTGTCGCCATTGCCGGGCCAATGTAATATTGCGTCGGGAATATGATAATCGCTTTTGTAATAATTAAATTTGTGATATTCTATTTGTTCTTCCGAGACTTTCCATACACGATTGTATTTTGAAAAATAATTTACTGAATCTATAATTGTAAGGTCAGAAAAATAAATAGGTCCAGGTTTAAAAGGATTATAATCTACATGAAACGATGGTATACATCCCATTACTTCTCCTGTAATACGTTCCTTTGCACCCAACCATAATGTTGATACATAAAATGCAGGAATGTTGCTACCAGCAGGAACTTCTGAAAGATCACCGGTACCTTCCACAAAACCGATCATTCCCTGTGAATTTACAGGTACATGAAAATTATTGATGTCGAGAATATTTTCACTTAACTGAGCAAAACCAGATTGAATTATGATAAAAAAATAAATACTCAGGTAAATTGCATTGGTTTTCATTTCACGAAATTACTCCAATTGTAATTGTTAATGTCTTGTACTTGTCAGTCAGAAGCAACAGAATTGTAATTATTTTATTTCCTTATACAATTCTTCTTCAGGTAAGTTCTTAAAGTATTCATAAGTGATTTTTAATCCTTCATTTCTTGAAATTTTCGGCTCCCAGTTCAATATTTTTTTTGCAAGTGTAATATCCGGTTGTCGCTGTTGCGGATCATCAACAGGCAATGATTTATAAATTATTTTCTGATTTATTTTTGCAAATGCAATTATTTCCTCGGCAAATTCTTTTATTGTTATTTCATCGGGATTCCCTAAATTAACCGGCTGCGCATAATCACTTAATAACAATTTATAAATACCATCAATTAAATCATCAACATAACAAAATGACCTTGTCTGACTTCCATCACCAAACACCGTTAGATCTTCGCCTCTTAATGCCTGACCAATAAATGCAGGTAATGCCCTGCCATCATTTAACCGCATTCTCGGGCCATATGTATTAAATATTCTTGCAATTCTTGTTTCCAGATTATGATAGGTATGATATGCCATGGCAATGGCTTCCTGGAAACGTTTGGCTTCATCATATACTCCCCTCGGGCCCACAGGATTTAC
>JACMJP010000068.1 GCA_014380545.1 Chitinophagales bacterium
GAGATAATATACTTTAAAATAGCAGTATTATGAAGCTGAAAAGAAATTCTTGTTTCAATCTTACTTTTACCTCAGCTTTGATGAATTATTTCAACCAATTGCAATTTCAACATCTAAATTTTTACTTATGAAATCTAAATTACAAAAAACAAGGCTTTTGCTTTTATTAAGCTTTTCACTTTTTCTGCAAGCTTTAAATGCACAGGCCCCCGGCATGCTTCTGAAAGAGGGTGTAGGCGAAGGCGCTGTAATCAAGCAGCTTTCTGACGGAAACATGATCGGATTATTTTCTGATGCACTTATTAAAATGGACCCTTATGGAAACAACATCTGGATAGCAGATGAGTATACAAATTCCTGGATATATCCCAGTACTTATTTCTTAGGGGATATATTTGAAAATACAGACGGCAGTTTCACTGCATTCAGCCGAAATTCGATTTATCGTTTTGCCTCTGATGGAAGTCTTGTAAGCAGCACATCGTTTGTTGATGATACTTCCCTTGTAGCAGTATGCAGAGTTCCTTCAGGCTATCAAATGCTTTTAAAATATTATGCAGGTACTTGGGATCATTATTATTTGTACAGGAGAATAATGGATGACGGTGCTCTCTTATGGTCTTACGAACTGGATTATACTAACTATGCTATAAAAACAGATATGTTCAGCAGTGGTGAGAACACACAAATACTTATAAGGATGATGGATGCGGGAGTCATGAGCGGATTCAGAACCATACTTCTGGATACAATGGGAACAGTGTTAAGTGATGTGAGTGATGACGGGATCGGATATTATGGTGATGTTTTTAACAACGGCGAAGACCTGCTGGTAACTCAACTTGATGGTGACTATGATGAGATCATACTGACTAAAATGGATTATACGAATGAAACTGTATGGTCATATTCAAACTATCCTGGAAGCGGAGATTCAACTGCTAAATTATTACAATTACCTTCCGGCAATATTATAACTGCTTTTACGGCAGGTCCCTGGCTTGATGAACAGTATTATTTGCAATATCATTCTTCTGAAGGCGACAGTTTATTTACAAGTGCGGGATTTCTTGACGGGCAACATTATGACATCAGCGACATTCTTTATGACGAGGCAAATAATGCTCTTGTATTTATTGGTACAAAAGATTATGATGAAGGGTTTATTTTAATAACGGATACACTGGGTAATTATATTCATACAAATGTAGAAGGCAGGGTATATGAGGATATTAATACAAATGGTATTTACGATGACGGTGAAGTAACATTTCATGGTATTATTATTTCTTCTCCTCCATATTATGATGTTACTGATGATAACGGTTATTACAGCTTATTTCTTCCTAATGCAGGGGAATATACAATTACTTCAGCCTATCCTGAATATTGGGATCTCATGGATCCTTCTGCAGGATATACGGTAACAGTTGATGAATTCACTTCAGGCGATACGCTTACGGGTTATGATTACAGGATGAGTTATTCAGAGCCAATAACAGACCTTGTGATCTCTACACATTTAAGTTGCTGGGCTTATGGTTACGAAGTATATGGTCATGCACATATGCATAATTATGGAAATCAATATGCAGTAGGTGGAACTGTAACAATGCATTTTCCCGCAGGACTTAATATTATTTATTCAGATCCTGCTTATGATACACTTGAAGACACAACCGTTACATGGACTTTCTCAGGTATGGATCCGTATACACATAAAAGTTTTAGTGTAAATTTTGATCCTGATCTTGATCCTGACCTGATAGGAGATACTACCCTCACTATAGCCATTGCAGAACCCATTACAGGAGATTATGTTCCTGAAAATAATATTGACACATTTACCCGTGTTATCACTGCATCATGGGATCCGAATCATAAATTAGTTTCCCCGATGGGTGAAACCGAAGAAGGAAATGTTTCTCCTGAAACAGAATGGCTGCAATACACAATTGAATTCCAGAATACGGGAACAAGTGAAGCAATTAATATTTTTATTTATGATACGCTTGACAGTGATATTTCTTTCACTACATTACAAATGCTTGCAGCAAGTCATAATTATACAATGGATATTATATCACCAAATATTTTAAAATGGACCTTTGCAAATATTTTTTTACCGGACAGCACAACAGACTTTTTAGGAAGCAACGGATTTTTGCAATTCAGAATAAAAATAAATGAAGGCTCACCTGTTGGAACAGTAATTAAAAACAGTGCAGCCATTTATTTTGACTTTAATTCTCCGGTAATCACGAATACAACTATTACAACTTTAAAAGAAGCAGTTGTAGAATCTGTTGATGATATAAAAGCTGGATCAATACAATTATATCCGAATCCGAATGACGGAACATTCACAATTGATCTGCCTGAAATGCAGAACAAAGAAAATATTTCCATCACAATTAAAAATATAAGTGGGGAAGAAATTTATACTGAGCAAATAAGTACTTCAGAAAAGCAATATATTATTCAGCTCAGCAAAAAAGTAGCGAACGGAACATATATAATTGAATTAAAAGCAGGAAAAGATATTTACCTGCAACAATTAGTAATTAGTAAATAGAATTTATAAACCAAATAGTGCTCCTTATGTTTGTTCGTCATCATCAATCAATGTTTGATTGTACAAACTGCCCCCGATATTCCGTGGCAACAGATCGGGGGCAGTGATGATGATGAAAGATCAGGAGTATTATTGATCTGCACTTTTATTCCCTAATGCGTTATAACTATTTTCTTCGTCACGGAGTATGTACCCTTTTTAACGGTGACAAAATAAATACCCGGCACATCTATATGAAAATAAATATCTTTTTCCTGTGGCTTTAATGCGTATATAATTTGTGCAGCTTCATTTCTTACTTCTATTGCATCTAACTGTATGCCTGCTGTTATGTTTACATCACCATTTGAAGGGTTAGGAAAAATAATAAATTCTTTTTCCAGGCTTGTAAAAATAAGAGCGGTTGTATCAATAATTGTTGTATCAATTATAGTTGTATCTGTTTGTGTTGTGTCAATTACTGTTGTATCAGGATCGTTTCCTTTTTTAAACTTCACCACAATATTATCTATAATATAAGCAGTGGAAGCAGAATCATCAAATACCACATACGCTATAGGAGTTGTTGTAAAATCAAGTTCTATATGTTCAGGGCTTGTGCTCATGTAATGATATTGTAATACATCAAGACTGTCATAAGCATCCACACTTATATAATCAACTTCAGGATTAATTGGGTTATCAAATATTAATTTTTCAATTACACGATATGCTCCGGAACCTGTACTATCCACAAAGGCTAATTTTATCGGGTTAAACCAATCATCGCTGCGTAATACTTTACCCCAACTGGCAACACCATAATCGCATAGTACGGGGTTACCTGATCCGCCGTATCCGGAAAAAAGAAAACTTTCTTCAAGGTATTGGTCTGTAATAATAGTTTCGCTTTCGTATTCTGAAAAATCAATTGTATCACTTAGTACCTGTGCTTGTATAGAATTTAAAATACAAGAAGTTATGAAGAGAAGAAGGAGTGATCGTTTCATGCTTATGCATTTGGTTAATCAAATATAAAGAAAAAAATGGTAGCATGCATATTCTCTCTTTTATTATGACAGAGACTGAAAAAGACGCTCCAAACTTATTCATGAAAGCATTTTCCAGAGAACTTATAATTCAGATATGCTTAAGGAGATGGAGTATGATGTGTTTTTATAGAAATGGATTTTACAAAGCGCAACATGCGCTAAAATTATTTACATCCTCGGCGCAGGACGAGGACGAGGAAAAATCCTTCTTGAATTGTAAATTAATTTTTAATAGAAATGTTTTCAATTTCTTTCATATAGTTATTCCTTTTAAAGTTTGGATCACCTTCAAATTCATTTATATTTAAAAGAAATATTTCCCTTAACCTTGAAGCAATTTCCATAGAATCTATTTTTATATATTCTTTGATAATTCTTAAAAGATAATCATGACCCTTGCTTATCTCATAATTAAATAAACAAAAGAGCTTGAAATTTATAATTTCTTTATTATTAAATTCTTTGAATACTTGCCATTTATCAGTTAAAAAATAAAAATAATCTGGAAGATTTATTTTTTTTATTTCTTCAATACATTTTAAGGAGTTGATAATATCGCTTTTATTTTTCAAAGACTTTTTTGTTAGTAAACATTCAGAATCAATTGAGCTTAATATTTCAAGAAGTTCTTTTTTAGTTTTGAACTGGAGTACGATGTCTAGATCTTTTTCATTACCTTTCCTGAGAATTCCTTTATATTCCAATATAGGACATGTCTCTGAGTATAAGTGAGGATAAATCATTGATTTCATGGATTCGGAATAAAAAACCTTACCTTTATTATGCAGAAATCTTTTTAGCATTTCGTGTTCTTCATATAAGCCTATTAATTCGAAAATGTCACACTTAGAATCAGTTAAGATTCTATTAGGGATCTTTTTGTATTTTTTAACAAGTTGATATAAGGTAATCTGACTGAAAACACTTTCTTGGTCAGGATTTTCTACCATCATATTCATAATCTTTTTGCCTTTTTCTATTTCCTTAATGTAATCAACAATTGGGTAAAATGTTTGCGGAAATTTATCTGTATCTATATTTATTGACAAATAAAAATCAAGATAATAATATGACCATCCATTGTCTTTTAATACATCTTCTCGAATAATAGCATCAGCAAATATTTCTGAATCGAAATATGAATAAGATTTAAGTAAAGAATTTAAATCATGTTTATCTTTAAATAATTGAGGCATAACTATCAAATATTTATTTCTAACCAATTACTGAAACATACTTTGGCGTATTAATATCACTTAGAAATAACTTTCTGCTGCCACATAGTTATCTGAAAGGACTCTCTGAAATTAATTACTTAACATATTTTACCTACATCTCCCCATAATCTTGGTGGACATGTAATCTAAAGGTAAATAAACTCCGGTAAAGCATTTTTTCTATATCCCGTATTTTCTGTAACATCTATTATGTGATGTAAGTATGTTGCCAGCTCTTGTTATATTTGTTTGCAAATAATAATTAATTCATGAAAACACTCAAATCCTTAAATACAATTTCTGCTTTAAAATTTTTTCCTGTTTTTATTTATTTAATACTGTGTTCAGGCAGCATTTCAGCACAGGTGAAATTGGATTTTGTGCAAACTTTTGGTGATGATGTGGAAATAAGTGATAATACTTATGCTGTGGATGCTGATGCGGATGGAAATATTTACACTGCAGGGTTATTTACTGGTACTATAGACTTTGATGAAAGTGAGGATGTACATGAACTGACAAGTAGTGGAAATGGTGATGGGTTTGTTTTAAAAACAGATAGTCTTGGAAATTTTCTTTGGGCAATAAATGTAGGTGGTATAAATGGCGACAATGCATACAGCATTAAAGTAAGCAGCGATGGTAGTGTATATATTGGAGGATGGTTTATGGGAGATGTTGATTTTGACCCCGGTCCGGAGGAATTTATTTTATCTGCAGGATACCAGATATCTTATATATTAAAACTTGATGCGGATGGAAATTTTCTTTGGGCAGTTTCAACCATCTGCACCCTTTGGGATATAGATATTGATGCAGATGGAAATGTGGTATCTACCGGTAAATATGTAAGCACCTCAGATTTTGACCCCGGTCCGTCTGTGCATTCATTAGGCGGAAGCGGAGATAATGCTTACATACAAAAGCTGGATGCTGATGGTAATTACGTATGGGCAATAGGCATAGGCTCGGCAAATAATGAATCTGCAAGATCAATTACTGCAGATAATGATGGTAACATTATTATGCACGGTGAATTTTGGGGAACTGTTGATTTTAATCCCGGCGCTGGTGTATTTAACCTTACCAGTAATGGCTTCAGCGATTATTTTGTACTAAAAGTAGATGCAGATGGAAATTTTCTTTGGGCTGTATCTTATGGTAACGGTGCCCAGGAATCATCATGGCTGGCGCTTGATGCAGACAATGAAGGGAATGTTATAATAGGAGGTACATTTTGGGGGACTGTTGATTTTAATCCCGGTGCAGGTACTGCTAATAAAACATGCGCAGGAACTTTTGATGGATATATTTTAAAACTGGACGCTGATGGAAATTTTGTTTGGATAAAAACAATTACAGGCGGATATACCGAGTTAGTCAACTTAGCCCTGGATGCAGATGATAATATTTATTCTACCGGTCAATTTGCAATATCAGCAGACTTTGATCCCGGTCCGGGCATTTTCACATTATATGATCATGGAGGAATACAACCCGATGATACATTTATTCAAAAACTTGATCCCGATGGAAATTTTGTTTGGGCAACGCGGATTGGTGGTACCGGTCTTGAGCAGGGTAGATGTATTGTTATTGATCCGGCTGGAAGTATTATAGCAGGCGGTAGTTTTACTCTCACATGCGACTTTGACCCCGGATCTCAATTAAATGAAATAACAGCAGGAGGAGTCATGGGTCATTATGACGGGTATGTTGTCAGGCTAAGTGAAACAATATGCGCAGATCTTACAATTGTTATTGACAGTACATCAAATCCTGATTGCAGTATAAGCGGCTTTGCATCAGCTCATGGAATTAATGGTATAGAACCCTATTTGTACCAGTGGATAACAGAACCTATTACTGAAGATTCAATAGCTTATTTTTTAACCGAAGGTTATTATAATCTTATAGTAACAGACAGCGCAGCATGCTCAAAGTCAACTACGATATTGCTGACAGGACCAAGTACTATAAGTGATATTGATATGACAGCAAATCTTATTTACCCCGGATTTTCTCCGGGCTTTTCAACAACTATTTCGGTGGATGCTTTTAATGATGGCTGTGCTCCAACTTCAGGAACTATTCAGCTAACTTTTGATCTTTTATTAACGTATGATGAATCGAATCCTGCTCCTGATATTATTAACGGTAACACATTAACATGGAATTATGATTATGCAGTTTTTGATTCATTGCATAAAACATTTGATGTAATTGTTACAACATCAGTTGATGCTACGCTTGATGACTTTATTGATCTGCATGTGCAGGTAACCAGCACAGGAACAGATGCCGACACAACAAATAATTATAAAGATTATCATGAAAATGTTGTGGGCTCTTTTGATCCGAATGATAAACAGGTGTATCCGGCAGGAGCATGTGAAGAAGGATTTATTTCGCATGAACAAATACTTACTTATACTATCCGTTTTCAAAATACAGGAACTGCAGAAGCGCATAATATTTATATTCTTGATACACTTAATAATCGCTTAAATAAAAACTCTGCAAGAGTAATTGCTTCAAGTCATGCTATGCACACAGAATATTTGGAAGGTGATGTTTTAAAATTTGTTTTTAATGATATTTATTTACCCGACAGTAATAGTAATGAACCTGAAAGTCATGGCTATGTTATTTATGAGATCGGCACAAAACCTTCAGCACCGGACGGATCTGTAATTGAAAACAGCGCAGCAATTTATTTTGATTTTAATGATCCTGTAATTACAAATGCAACATCAAATAAACTTATTGATATTGTGCCTGAAGCAGACACAGTAATTCAAAACTTTGAAATATGCACAGGTGAATTTATTACTGTTGCTGGTCATGCATATACAGAGAGCGGTATATATACTGATTTCTTACGTTCAGCAGCAGGATGTGATAGTTTAATTATTACAACACTCACTATTTTTTCTCCTTTTTATAATTCACTTGCAGATACAATATGCGAAGGCGAAGAAATTATTTTTGACGGAGATGTTTTTAATGCTTCGGGAATATATGTGCGCAATTATGAAACAATGTTTGGTTGCGATAGTATTCTTACATTAGAACTTGAAGTGATACTACAGGAAAATACACTGATAGAAAATACAATCTGTGAAGGCGAATATATTATGATAGGAGATTCTATTTACACTATAGCAGGAGAGTACATTCATATATTTGAATCTGCTTCCGGCTGTGATAGCACAGTTACTTTAGATCTGGATGTAATACCAAATGAAAATGTATTAATGGAAACTACAATTTGCGAAGGAGAGTCAGTAACAATAGGTGATAGTATTTATACAACAGCAGGAGAATACATGAATATATTTGAATCAACAGCAGGATGTGATAGTATTATTACTTTAAATCTGCAGGTTGCAGAAAATACAAATTCTTTTATATCAGAAGCAATTTGTGAGGGGGAAATATATTTATTTGGTGATATTGAAATTTCAGAACCCGGTATTTATACATCCGTGTTTACATCATCTGCAGGATGTGATTCAACAGTCGAGTTATCACTTGACGTTGAAGAATTAAATATAAATGTGCTTGTATCTTCAACAGAATTAATTGCAGAAGCTGCTGATGTAACTTATCAATGGGTGGATTGTGATAATGGATATGCAACTATCCCTGGTGCTACAGATAAAATATTTACCCCATCTGCCGGAGCGGAATATGCAGTTATTGTTTCTACTGCAGATTGTGCAGATACTTCTGCATGCTATTATTTTAAGCCTGTTTCAATAAATGCATTATATAGATTTAATGAATTAAGAATATATCCGAACCCTGCATCACAAACTATAACAATAACAGTTTCCTGCATAATAAAAGATGCGGGCATAACATTAAAAAATGTATCTGGTGAAACAATTATGCAAATGGAACATATTAATATAATGCCTGTCACTTTAGATATCAGTAAAATTCCATCAGGATTTTATATTCTTGAGTTAACTGATGAAGCACATACAGGCAGTATTAAATTAGTGAAGGAATAAAAAGGTAGTAAATGCATAATATAAAGCATACAACCAAAAGTGTATTCTATAGCTCAGCATTTTAATTACCGTATTATCCTTAGCTTTATAACACAATTAATTGTCTAAATCAATTAACTATGAAACCAATACTCCTCTTTTTGTTATGCGCTTTTTCTGTTTCTTCTTTTTCACAAACTGGATATTTTGAGTGGAATGATGATCCTCACTATTATGTTATTCTCGAAATTGAGCAATCAAATGACGGGCACCTTATAATGCTTGCTGATGAATATCTTATTAAGCAAACAATAGAAGGCAATGAGATTTGGAGGATTGAGCTTTCAACCTTCCCATCTGAAAATTATGCGCATAAAGTTTTTGCCATTCCCGGTAATGGTTACTATTTATTTTCCAGGGGAGATTATTTTCACATTTCTGAAGATGGTGAATTGTTGTCTTCATTGGAATATGAATTTTCAGATTTCGGATATGATCCTGATGACTTTGAGCACTCCTTTCAGTTGAGCGATGTAATTTTTACAGGATCAGAGTTTCATGCAGTTAGTAAGCAATATATTGATATAGATGATGATACTACCGCTTATCATTATTTCTGGATAAAATTTGATATGAATGGAAATATTCTTTCCCATATAAATTGTTATGTTGGTACGGATGGGCTACAAAATTCTAAAATATTGTATACAGATAGTAATGATTATATTTTTTATTACGATTACTTTGGAGAAAAAGTACATAAAAGAGATGCAGTTACAGGAGAATTGATTGACGAACAAGCATCTGAGGGTTACAATCTCACAGGTGTATATCAAACAAGTGAATCCATTTTCAGTTATGGCAAAAATGATTTAGGCACAGCAGTACTGAACGAATATATTATTAAAAGAAATAATGCAGGAGAAATAATCTGGAATAAAACATATTCTATTGATATGTATTTACCCGGCTTTGATTCCACAATAGAACTTACACACCTTACAGAATTGGAAAGCGGCAATTTAACTGGTTTGTTGCAATCAGACAGTAATGATGATTCAAGTTGGGTGATACTGCAGACACTTTCTCCTGAAGGAGATACAATTAACATAGCGGATCATTTTGCATTAATGGATAGTTATAGTTCTACAAATTTCCCTATCCTTGAAATGCAGCTTATAAATCCCAATCTTGTATGCTTTGGAGGATCAAAAGAAGCGCATGCATTTCTACTCATTACAGACACACTTGCAAATTATTATCATGTGAATTTAACAGGCAAATTATATCATGATTCAAATTCAAATGGTTTTTATGATATGGATGAAACAGTATTTTCATCAACATTAGTAAAATCAGAACCACTTACATATTTTGGTTATACAAATGAAGCAGGAGAATATGATATGCTGCTTGGAAAAGATACAGCATATACCATTACCGTAAATCCTGTTTCCGGATGGGATATTGTTGATCCTGATCCGTTGAGTTTTACAGCAACTGAAATTATGGATGGTGATACATTAAGTGGAAATGATTTTATTTTGGATTACACAACTTCTTTGAATGATGTTTCTGTAAGTGAATATCAGGCTGCGATTATACCGGGTTTTGAAACACACAATTCTGTTACTATTAAAAACATCGGAAACCAATATGATGAATCAGGAACAGTTGTATTAAATTATCCTTCCATTTTATTAGATCCTGTTGCAATACCTGATTACTTTTCATTATCAGATACAATCATTACATGGAATTATACTGATCTCGATCCGTATGAAACACAAACCTTTGATGTTTCTTATTTTACGGATACATTGTTATATATGATCGGAGAATCTGTGTTGACAATAGCAGAAGTTACAACTGATGTTACAGATATTGATCTTGCAAATAATACTTATGAAAGTTATAATGAAATTGTAAGTTCATATGATCCCAATCATAAAACGGTTTCACCGGCAGGAGAGGGAACAGAAGGAAATATTAGTGATGAAACAAATTACCTCACATATACAATAGACTTTCAAAATACAGGAACTGCCGAAGCTCATTTTATAAATATTTATGATACATTAGATTCAGAACTTGATATTGAAACAATTGAAATGTTATCAGCAAGCCACAATTATGAATTAATAATTACAGCACCAAATATTTTGCGCTGGAGATTTGATTCTATCTTTTTACCGGACAGCACAACCGATCTTTTAGGCAGCATGGGTTATTTAAAATTCAGAATAAAAATAAAAGATGCTGCAACAGTTGGCGATGTAATTGAAAATACTGCAGGAATTTATTTTGATTATAACCCCGTTGTGCTAACAAACACAACGAAAAACGCACTTGCAAATCCTGATGCGATAGAAGATATAACAGCAGATCAATTACGATTTAATATATATCCAAATCCGGCAATAAAATATCTTACTGTTGACCTGAAAGAAAACACCGATGAAGAAATTGAAATATTCATAACGGATATTGCAGGCAAAATATATTTAACAACTCAAATACGAGCTCATATAAATTCAGCAACAACAGATATATCAAAATTGACATCAGGTTCATACCTGATAACATTAAAGGGAACCAGAAACAAAAATTATGGAACTGCACATTTTAGTGTGATAAGATGATTTTTTAATTGTAAGAGTCGCTTTCAAAGCACCGGTTGGTATTTATTTAATCAATCTATCTACAGCACCATCTGCTTATATAACCTTTCAAGTGTTTCATTTGCATCATTACAAAAACCGGGATGCACCTGTGATGTTTGCACTATTGTGCTGCGGGTTGCCGTGAGCCATCTGAAACGTTCAGCTAAAGGCAATAAACCAATAGGGGCGCTTAGAGTATTGCCTTCGCAAATTTGTTTAAATGCATTCAGGTTTTCCTCTATTTCTTTTATATCAGCATCTGCTATTAGTGCCGTTATTTTATTTTTATCAAGTGTAAATTTCATTTGCAGAAATTGTAAACCCTGACAACAAAGAATTACCCCGATATTTATGAATTCTTCCCTTTCCACTTTCGGCACAAAACGAATAATTGCGTATTCAAATAATTGTTTCTGCTGCATGTTCAATTTCTTTTACAAATATTTCTGAGTGTAAAATACGCTGTTGTAAATAATTTACATAAGCCTGCCGAATTTCATCAGTAGAATCATAAGTATGATCATCTGCAAGCCATTCATC
>JACMJP010000069.1 GCA_014380545.1 Chitinophagales bacterium
CTTCAGTTTCCCAAAGTTATACCCCAGTTAGAGGAAGATTGCATACGTGTTACTCACCCGTTTGCCGGTCGTCAGCATCCCGAAGGACCTGTTACCCCTCGACTTGCATGTATTAAGCCTGCCGCTAGCGTTCATCCTGAGCCAGTATCAAACTCTCCATTGTTTAAAAATTTTGTAATTGATGGCTCTTACCTTTATTGATCGTTTCTATACAAATACATCAAAGAACTTAAAAAAAATTTATATTTTCTTTTGGGATTGCAAAGATAAATGTATAAAATACTTTATACAAAAATTTTTTGATTTAAAATTTATCTCCATACAAAAATGGATTAAATAATTTCACTATTTATCTAAAAATTCATGAGTTCAAATGTATTTTTGACCAATAAATTTCTATAAAAATCTTTGCAAAGAACCAAAAGGAGTGCAAAGGTAAAAACTATATCGAGACTGACAAATAAAAACAAAAAAAATATGAAAATTCATAATTTTAACGCTGGTCCGGCAATTTTGCCCGAGAGTGTTCTCCGCAAAGCGGCAGATGCGATAAATGATTTTAATAACTCAGGTTTGTCTATTTTAGAAATATCTCACAGGGGCAAGGATTTTCAGGCTGTAGTTGATGAAGCTGTTAGTTTAGTTAGAAGTTTGGCCGGTTTAAGTGAAGAATACAAAGTGCTTTTTTTACAAGGGGGGGCAAGTACTCAGTTTAGTATGATTCCGCTAAATTTACTAGATGCAAATGAAACTGCAGGATATGTAAATACTGGAACTTGGGCCAAGAAAGCGCAGAAAGAAGCAAAATTGTATGGAGGTGTAATAGAGTTAGCCTCATCAGAAAACCTTAACTATAGCTTTATTCCAAAAAAATTCTTGTTCCTGATAGTATAAAATATATTCATATAACATCTAATAATACAATCTATGGAACACAATATCAAGAATATCCTAAATCGCCTGTCTCTTATATTGTTGATATGAGCAGTGATATATTTAGCAGAAGGTGTGATTTCAAGCAATTTGATCTCATTTATGCCGGAGCTCAAAAAAATATTGGCCCTGCGGGCGTGACACTTGTTATTATTAAAGAGAGTCTGCTGGGAAAAGTAAACAGGCAAATATCGACCATGTGGGATTACAGAACACATATTAAAGAAAATTCTCTCTATAACACTCCCCCCGTTTTTGCAATATATGTAACACTTTTAACCTTAAGATGGATTAATGAGAATGGCTTAGAAAACATTGAGAAAAGAAATAAAGAAAAAGCAGATGTACTATACTCAGCAATAGACAATAATCCCTTATTTAAAGGTACAGTTGCAAAAGAGGACCGTTCATGGATGAATGTGAATTTTATTATGGAGAACAGAGAACTGGAACCGGCATTTTTACAATTTACAAAGGAAAATAATTGTATAGGATTGGCCGGACATAGAAGCGTCGGAGGTTTTCGGGCGTCATTATATAATGCCCTGCCAATTGAAAGTGTAAAACATTTAGTTGGATTAATGGAAGAGTTTTCAAGTGCGAAACAATAATTCCATATTTATCAATTTTAAACTATCCTATTTAATACATTAAAAAAATATGAGTACAATATTACTTGCTACCGAAAAAGCATTTTCGAAAGATGCAGTTGAAAGAATAAAAAAAGTAGTTGAAAATTCATCGCATAGGTTCCAGTTATTAGAAAACTACGCAAATAAAAAGGATTTGTTAGATGCAGTTAAAAATGCTGATGCATTAATTGTGCGAAGTGATATTGCGGATATAGAAGTTTTTGATGCAGGCAAAAACTTAAAAATTATAGTTAGAGCCGGAGCAGGTTATGATAATATTGATATTAAAGCAGCAACAGAAAAAAATATTTGCATTATGAATACTCCCGGCCAAAATGCAAATGCAGTAGCAGAATGTTGCTTTGGGATGATGTTATATATATCTAGAAAACATTTTGACGGAAGCACCGGAACTGAATTGAGAGGTAAAAAACTCGGCATTATTGGCTATGGTAATATCGGAAGGTTTATGGCTCAGATAAGTAAGGGTTTTGGTATGGATGTATCAGCTTATAAAAGAAATCCTGACCCTGTGGCGATGCGTATAGATGGTGTCAGTCCTTCAGGTAGTTTTGAAGAAATATTTGAAACTTGTGATTATGTTTCCTTACATATTCCGGCTGTAGCCGATACTATGGGTGCTATTAATTATTCTTTATTGACCAGATTACCAGTGGGAGGTACCTTAATTAATACTGCAAGACTTGAGGTTGTAAATGAAGATGATCTGATAAAAATTATGGAGGAACGCAACGACATAAAATATGTAAGCGATTTCATGCCGAAGAAAGCAGATATATTTAAAGAGAAATTTACCAATAGGTGGTTTGCACCTGCGAAAAAGATGGGTGCTCAAACTGAAGAAGCAAATGTAAATGCTGGTATTGCCGCCGCAAGACAGATCATTAATTTTTTTGATAAAGGAGATACTACTTTTAAAGTAAATTAAGTACCAAACTCTTTCTCAATTATTTATTTAAAAAATAAAAGCTCCTGTAAGGAGCTTTTATTTTTAACTATATAAATTACTATTAATTAGTCTGCTAAAAGTACTTGCTTAGTCATTGAAGCATTATCTGCAATAACTTTAACGGTGTAAGCTCCTTCAGCAAGGTTTGCAAGTGTGAACTGCATACCGTTTTGATTTAATATATTGCTAAATACAACCTGACCTGCAATGTTGTAAATATTTACCGATGCATTTTCAGCATTCAAATTATTCACAGCAATGTGTACTGTTTTACCATAACTGTAAATAGAAAGCTGATCCGCAGGAATTTGATTTATTGCAGCTCCTAGTCCATCATCCCCAGCTAAAATTGTTGTTTCAGCAGTGGAATCATAGCCCATTGCTTTTAAAGTAACACTTACAGGGCTTACTGTTGCATCCATTAAAATCCAACCGAAATGAAGATCACTACCAACAACGAATTTCACTCCCAGGAATTTATCGTCTTGATCAGCAAACGCTCCATAAGTAATGCCTCCGTAAACAGAAGCTAAGAAAGCAACATTCAGAGTTAGAAAATCTCCTCCAGAACTAATTTCATCACCTTCATCTAATGCACTACCGTAAGGTAAAGCGGGTCCTGAGTAACCAATGAACCTGTTGGAACTGTTCCCAAATGCATACATTGAAGTTGTAATAGAACCGAACACCCTTGCAAAAGACCAGCTTCCGCCAGTTGTAGAAGTTGCCTGGAAGATGAAATCAGTTTCTCCGTCATCATTTATATCCAATTCAAAAAGATCTCCTATCTCAATTTCCTCATCAGGAGAAATGTCTGTGAAAACTACCTGAGCTTCGGCATTCGTGCCAAGAGCTACAAATGCCCCTGCCATTGCTGAATAAGCGGCAAGTTTTTGAGCGCTGTTGTTTTTGTAAAGTTTTTTCATATTTCGAAATATTAAGTTTGTTAGAGTGCGAAAATAACAATTTTTTTATTTTGCAAATGTTGCTCTGACAATTCTTTTACAATAGATATGTTAATAAAAGAAAATGCCTTTAAAAAATTGATCCTTAAATAAATCAAAATTCTATTTATCTGACAATGAAAACTTGCTTATTCAGCATTTTATTTCCTGAAATTATCTGAACGTTATAAATTCCTTCTAACGCATTTTTTAATTGTATTTGCAATTGAGATTGCGTCATATCACCTTCATAAACTTTTTGGCCGTTTACATTATATACAGCAACTTTTGTTTCTTGCGGTACTTGAGAGTTTGTCGTTATATAAAATATATCTCCCGCACTGTAAACGTTAAATAAATGTTCAGATAATTGTTCTATTGCAACAACATTTGTATCTGCTGTATTAATAGAGGTTTCAGGTGTTGTATTAAATGCATAATCCATAATTGTAACACTTACAGGTTCTGTTGTAACGTCAACTCTTATCCAGCCAAAATGTATTGCACCGCTAATGTCAAACCTTAAACCGATATATTTTACACCCTGGTCTCCAAAATTTCCATAGATTACACCGTAATAATTTGACGCAAGAACAGCATAATTACTGGAGGTTGAATTTGCAAGAAAATTAGCACCCTCATTAATTGTGTAACCTTCTTCAAGTGCACTTGCATAAGGAACAAGCGAACCCATTGTTGCAATAATTTGATTATTTACATTTCCTGCACCCAAAGAAGAGAACATTCCAAATATACTTGCGAAAGTCCATGACCCGCCTGCGGCTGTTCCTGCCCTGAAGACAAAGTCAATTTCACCGTCAATGTTCAAATCAAGGGAATAAACTTCGTCCACTTCTGAAGCAGTTATTGTTACATCATCAATATCATTATAAACGATCTGCGCATCAGCCTGTGTTGCAAGACTGCTAAATGCCGCAGCCATTGCAGAATATGCTGCTAATTTTTTAGAAGTTGAGAGTGTAAAGTTTTTCATCATATGATTTCGTTTAAAGTGTGAATGTAATTCAAAAAAGAATATTTTCTACATACAATTTATTTTTTTTAGAAAATTTATTTTGCTCTTTCATTTTCCTCCGCCTTTCATTTTCAAAAAATTACCTTTGCACAAAAATTACAAATAATGGCAATCATCAGAGCATTTAAAGGGTATCGCCCGCAAAAAGAAATGGCAATTAAAGTAGCTTCAAGACCATATGATGTGCTAAACAGTGAAGAAGCCAGGACAGAAGCAAAAGATAACGCTGTTTCTTTTCTCCATGTAAGTAAACCGGAAATTGATTTGCCGGAAAACATTGATCATTATGCTGATGAAGTGTATGCTAAAGCAGTCGAAAACTGGAAACGCATGATGAGTGATGGAACATTTGTGCAGGATAAAACTCCATGTTTATATATATATGAGCAAATAATGCAGGGGCATAAACAAATTGGTTTAGTAGCAAATAGTTCTATTGAAGATTATTTTAATGATATTATTAAAAAACATGAATACACAAGACCTGAAAAAGAAAATGACAGGATAAGACATATGTATGAATTGCAGTGCCATCCTGAACCTGTATTTTTAACGTATCCTGATGTTGCCGATATTGATGATATCATTAATAGTATAGTTGATCACCAGGCACCCGAATATGAATTTAAAGCAGATGATGGAATTGAACATACTTTCTGGGTTGTGCAAATTGAAAAACAAATTGAAGCATTAATACAATTATTTAAACACCATGTTCCTTTTACTTATATAGCAGACGGACATCACCGCAGTGCAGGAAGTGCAAAGGTTGGAAAACGAATGGCTGAAGAAAATAAAAACCATACAGGTGAAGAAGAATATAATTTCTTTTTAAGTGTAATATTTCCTGCAAG
>JACMJP010000070.1 GCA_014380545.1 Chitinophagales bacterium
AATGGAATTGATCTGTATGATGGAAATATTTCAGGAGCAAGCCGAATGGAGTACGGTTATGCCTTGTTCAAAGCAAATGTATCAAACGGATGTCAGAATAATACTATTAGGAATTGCTCAATCACTTTAAGGGCAAATAACTCATCAACGGGGCCAACACCCTTTGATAATGGATCGAGAGGAATTTTTGCTGGTAATGTAATAAGAACAGCAATAGGAACTGATTTAGCAATTACAAATACAACAGGGAGAAATGAAAATAATATTATTGCAGGTAATACAATTAAAAATGTAAATCATGGAATTATTGTTCGTGGTTATTATGATATTATATCGCCTTACACTTATTATGATCAAAATAATATAATAGGAGAATCAGGGAGTGGAAATATTATTGAAAATTATGGATCTTCATCTCCCTCACCAGCTTATGGAATTTATGTTATTTATAATAATAATACAGCGATTAATGATAATGAAATTAATAATTCGGCATCCGGGGGCAGTGCATGTTCGAATCTATTGTATGGAATTTATCATAGCAGTAATTTACCCAGTGCACCAGTTAACATCACGATCAATAATAATACGATTAGTTTATTACAGGGAGTATCTAATACTTTCTATGCAATCAGAACAGGAGCTACTTCAAATGTAACGGGAGGAAATATTTACATTACGGATAACACAATTGAAAGCTGTTCGTTTTCAGGATCTTCTGCTTCTTATTTCAGAGGTATAGAACAATCCTTTGCCGGAACTTCTTCTGATATCTCTTATAATATTATTCAAAATAATGCGATAAACAGCACAGCAACTTCCGGTACTTCAGATATCATACTCATAAATAATAATACATCTACTCCAAATGTAACTGTAACATATAATCAGCTTTTAAATAACAGTAAGACTGGCAGTGGTGATGCAAATTTATATGGCTACTATAATAATAGCGGAACAGCATCAGGAACACTTACAGTTTCAAATAATATTATAGATGGATTATCAGTTCCAACTACTTCTACCTCATCGGCTGTAGGAATAAGGGCTTCAACTTCAACATCACAAATAAAATACATTAATGATAATACTGTATCAAATATAAGTGGTGGAACAGGTACTGTAGTTTACACTGCCGGAATTGTTTGTAATAAAATGTCAGCAGGGTCAGAAGTGAATAATAACATAGTTTCAAATGTTTCTTCAACAGGTTATGTTATGGGAATTAATTGTTGCGACGCAGCTTCAACCAGTTCAACTTTAAATTTATCGTATACACTTTCCGGCAATACAGTTTCGGAAATTTCAAGCACAGCCGCATCAAATTATGCTGTATACGGGGTAATATTAAATACTACATCATCAGGAGGAGATGTTGTATTTGATGGAAATACAATCAGTGATGTTAGTAGTTCTGCCACAGGAAATCCTTCCATCAGGGGACTTCAAATAATCGGAGGATCAACAAGTGCTGACTATACTATCAGTAATTCGGTAATTACGTATATTCGGCAAACAGCGACTTCAGGCAGTGGGAGCCCCATAGGTATAAGTTGTGATGTGGAAGCTGATATAAATATTTATAAAAATCATATTTACGATATTATAGCAACAACCGGAACAGCATATGGTATTTCAAGTTATGGAAGTGATGCTACATTTAACGTTTATAATAATTATATTCAAAGATTACATTCACAAGGTAGCGTTTGGGGGTTTAATGGAAATGATGTTGATGCTACTTATGATATATCTTATAATACAATTGTATTAGGATTAGACGGATTATTAACGGGTACTCCGAATTTCAGTTGTTCGGGTATTGCATTTGGAACAAATACACCTCTTACATTGCGAAATAATATTATTTATGTAAATGCGATTGCTGCTGGTAATGGCATTGCATCATGTATCAGAAGACCTTATGTATTTGGTGAAGCGGGAAATGATCCTACTAATTTTTTAACTTCATCAAATAATAATTTTTATTATATCCCAACAAGCACTTACAATTATATTTATGTGGAAGGATATTCGCAAACCTCACTCATTAATGGATGGGCCTGGGCAGGAGCAACTGTGAGTGTTCCAAATAATTTGAATAATGATCCCTGTTTTAATGTTATAGGAACGGCGCCTGAATCATACAAAGCTTTTATGGCTCCAAGGGAAAGCGGAAGTTATTATGATGGGATTCCTTTTGCCGGAGGTGCTTCATTACCACAAAATTTAAAATTAACTGCAGGCAGCATTAATTATGCTGAAAGCCATGCCGTTGTTATTGCAGGTATCACAACCGATTGGGAGGGAGATGCAAGATCAGGTTCAACACCTGATATTGGTGCTGATGAAGGGGTATTTATTCTAGCGGATCCGGAATGCGATCTTATTTTACCAATAGAATTACTTCATCTTAACGGGCATTACAATGAATTAAATAAAACAAATGAATTGTATTGGCAAACAATTACAGAAATAAATTCCCTGAGATTTGAAATTGAAAGATCATTGGATGGAGTTGATTTTGAATATATAGGTGAGATGGATGCGGCAGGTAATTCAACAGCAACCTTAAATTATACTTTTATTGATGATGCACCTGTATTTGGAAATAACTATTACAGGTTAAAGATGGTTGATGCAGATGAAACATTTACATATAGCAATACAATTTCTATTTACGTTGAGGGAGAAAATCTTAGTAATTATATAATTTATCCAAACCCCGTTCAAGACGTACTATTTATTGCTGTATATTCAACAAATGATATTATAACTGCTATTACTGTACATGATCTGTTAGGCAGAAAGATTATGCTCAATAGTTTTTATTTAAATGAAGGCGATAATATTATTCGTTTAAATACAAAACTGCTTGCTTCAGGTACTTATTTTATAAGTATAACTGATATACACTCTCAGGAAAAACTCTCCTCTAAATTTGTGAAAACAAATCAGGAATAACTTTTTCACTTTATTTATTTTCTTCCGAATCCGAACTACAAATTTTAAATTATGAACAGCATCTTGTGAACAGGTTAGAAAATCATTGATTTTCTTTATGGCATGGATGTTGAAATTCCGCAACTTCAAAATATTTTATCACAACTTAATTTATTCAGTATGAAAAGGGATTTATTTTCAATAGGCGTTGTGTGCATAGGAATGTTTTATCACACATCCATTTCAGCACAGGTTTTTAATGAAGGTCAAATGAGCGGAAGTATAGGTTATGGTTTTCCGAATTTCACAAGAACATTATTCAACCTTGCTGATGGTGTAAGCGACCTGGAATCGCATGTTTACGGCCCGATGTATGGGAAATTTGAATATGCCGTGAATGATGTAATTGGTTTTGGTGTGAACGTAGCATATACTTATGGCAATGCATCTTATGAAACAACAAATGAAGATCTCGATTCAATTATTTATAATACAAGTTTTATATATCAATCATATAGTGTATTGGGAAGATTGAATTTCCATTTTGGTGATGCAGATAAAGTAGATCCTTATGCGGGAATTGGTATGGGGTATCGCAATTCAAATTATAAATATAAAAGTGATGACCCGAATTTTGATGAAGCTGATGTTAATAGCTTCCTGCATTTCGGTGTTGATCTCACATTAGGTGCACGGTTTTATTTGACAGATAATATCGGAATATATGGTGAAGTAGGTTTGGCGAAATCACCTTTACAAATTGGATTAATAGCAACGTTTTAATAATCGGTCGGAGTGCTGTATAAATAAAAAATGCCGGAAATAAATCCCGGCATTTTCTGTTTTGGTTGACCCCTGATGATCCAGAAGTACATTACAAAGATATACTATTATTTCATACAATACTATTCTCCAAATATTTTTTTGATTTTTCAATTGCACTTTCTAAACCAGATATATTTTTTCCTCCAGCGGTTGCAAAGAAGTTTTGTCCTCCACCCCCGCCTTCAATTTCTTTTCCCAATTCTTTTACCATCTGCGCAGCATTAAAATTATTTTCTTTCACAACATTGTCAGAAATGATAATGGTAATATTTGCTTTGCCGTTTACAGTGCTACCAAGTACACAAAATAAATTCTCCGTTTCATTGCGCAGGTTATATGCTAACTTTTTTATAAGCTCTGTATTATCAATTGCAACAATTGAACGGATCACATTAAGAGAACCTATTTTTTCAATATTCTTTTTCAGATCATCTTTAATTTGATTCATTTGAATCAGTTGATATTTTTCAATTTCAATTTTCAAGTTTTCATTGTCTGTAATCAACTGCTCAACATTTTTTACAACATCCCCATGACTCTTTACTAATTCTTTTACGGATTGCACAATATGTATTTGCTCATTAATGTAATTTTCCGCACCTGTATTTGTAACTGCTTCTATCCTGCGTATGCCAGCTGCCACAGCACTTTCAGAAACGATCTTGCAATAACCTATCTCACCTGTTGCATTTACATGCGTACCACCGCAAAATTCTTTACTAAAATCTTCATCGGCAATTACTACTCTGACTGTTTCACCATATTTCTCCCCAAAAAGCATCATTGCCCCCATCTTTTTTGCTTCTTCAATTGGCAACAATTTAGTTTCAACAGGAATGTTCTCCCTTATTTTTTTATTGATCAATGTTTCAATAGTAAGTAACTCTTCTTCATTTACTTTACTAAAATGAGAAAAGTCAAAGCGGAAACGCTCAGGACCAACATAAGATCCTTTTTGCTGAACATGTGTTCCTAAAATATCTCTTAATGCGGCATGTAATAAATGTGTTGCTGTATGATTGCTTTCTGTTTCTTCTCTTTTAGCTGCATCAACTTTTGCAATTACTGTTGTGTTAGCTTCATCGGGTAGTTGATCAGTGAAATGAATAATAAGCTCATTTTCTTTTTTTGTGTCAAGAACCCGGAAAATCTTACTATTGATAATTAATTCTCCTGTGTCGCCAACTTGTCCACCACTCTCTGCATAAAAAGGAGTTTTATTTAATACGATCTGATATTGAGTTTCATTCTTGAGTTTCACTGACCGCATTTTTATTATTTGTGCTTCGCATTCCAACGTATCATATCCTACAAACTCAACTTTATTTTTATCACTAATAATTAACCAGTCTCCCGTTTCCATACTCGTTGCATTACGACTGCGATCTTTTTGTTTTTTCATTTCTTCATGAAAACTCTTTTCATCAGCAGTCAGGTTTTTTTCCTTTGCAATTAATGTTGTAAGATCAAACGGAAAGCCATAAGTGTCATATAACTCAAATGCCACAGGCCCCGGAATTTCTGTTTTACTATTATTTTTTAATTCTTCTTCAACGCTGTTTAATCTTTTAATTCCTGTTTCCAATGTTTTTAAAAACGCTGTTTCCTCTTCAAAAACAACCTTGTTTACAAATCCTTTCTGTGCATCTAATTCAGGAAATACATTTTTAAATTCATTTGCAAGCACAAATACCAATTCATGAAAGAAAGGCTTTTTTAAATTGAGAAAAGAGAAACCGTAGCGGACAGCTCTTCTTAAAATTCTTCTTAATACATATCCTGCACCTGTATTGGATGGTAACTGCCCGTCGGCAATACAAAAACTTACTGCTCTTATATGATCGCAAATTACCCTTATGGCAATATCACTTTTATTATCAGTGCCCGCATATTTAATTCCACTTAATTGTTCTATATTATTTATAAGAGGTGTAAAAACGTCTGTATCATAATTGGAAGATTTATTTTGTACTGCCCTAACCAATCTTTCAAAGCCCATTCCTGTATCAACATGTTTGGCTGGCAATTCTTCTAATTTTCCATCTGCCTTCCTGTTATATTGAATAAATACATGATTCCATATTTCAATTACTTGCGGGTCACCAGTATTCACTAATTCTTTTCCCTCAATTTTGTTTCTTTCCTCATTACTGCGCATATCGTAATGAATTTCACTGCATGGTCCACAGGGACCTGTATCACCCATCTCCCAGAAATTATCTTTTTTATTTCCTTTTAATATCCTGTCTTCAACAATACAATTTTTCCATACATCATATGCTTCCTGGTCAAAAGATAAATTTTCTTTTTCATCACCTTCAAAAACTGTTACGTATAATCTTGATTTGTCTAATTTGTAGATATCAGTTAATAATTCCCAACCCCATGTTATACTTTCTTTTTTAAAATAATCACCAAAACTCCAGTTACCCAGCATTTCAAACATGGTGTGATGATAAGTATCTACACCAACTTCTTCCAGATCATTATGTTTTCCTGAAACCCGCAAGCATTTTTGTGTATCAGCAACTCTTGAATATTGAATTTGTTTATTCCCGAGAAAAATATCTTTAAACTGATTCATCCCTGCATTTGTAAACATCAGTGTCGGATCGTTTTTTACAACAATGGGAGCGGAGGAAACAATTTTATGTTGCTTGGTTTCAAAAAATTCTAAAAACTTTTTTCTTATTTCATGTGATGTCATCATACAATATCAAACCAATATTTTCTGTTTATAAATTTCTTTGTAATTTCGAAACGCAAATTTAAAGAATGTATACTGCATGGCGAAGAAAGTAAAATATTTCTATAACCCTACAAACCTCCGCTTTGAGAAATTAATAACTTCAGGTTGGGTTATTTTTATGCGGGTGTTTGGCTGGATATGTACTGCAGCAGCATTTGCATTTATCATTATATGGATCGCCTACACTTACCTCGATTCACCAAATGAAAAATATCTGAAAGAACAATTATCGCAAATGGAATTTGAATATGAACTGATGAGCCATAAATTAGATACCATGGATTTAATCATGAATGAAATTGCTCACAGAGATGATAATATTTACAGAACGATATTTGAGGCTGAACCAATTTCAAGGGCGGAACGGGTAGCTGGCATTGGAGGAAGCGAACGTTTTAAAAGATTAAATAAAATTGATAATGCTGAGCTGATTAAAAGTACTGCATCAAAATTGGAATTAATTCGCAGGAAAATGGTGATGCAATCAAGATCATTTGATGAGATCAGTAAATTAGTGGAAATGAAAGAAGAAATATTGTCCGCTACACCCGCTATTCAACCTGTAAGTAATAAAGATCTGGAGAGAATTGCTTCAGGATTTGGATTTCGCATTCACCCTATTTATAAAGTTCCGAAATTTCATGAGGGTATAGATTTTACAGCACCAAAGGGAACTGATGTTTTTGCAACCGCCGATGGGGTTGTGGAACAGGCAGATAATAAAGCAAGTGGTTTTGGAAATGTAATTGTTATAAATCATAGTAACGGTTACAAAACAAGATATGCGCATTTAAATGGATTTGCGGTACATGCTGGCGAAAAAGTGAAGCGGGGAGAATTAATAGGGTATGTGGGAACAACAGGTTTATCTACTGCACCGCATTTACATTACGAAGTGGAAAAGGACGGAGTAAAGATTGATCCAATTAATTTCTTTTATAACGACCTTTCCGCAGAAGAATATGCAAGGCTCATAGAACTTGCTAACCAGTCGAATCAGTCTTATGACTAATAAATTAATTTGCTGATTAGCTAATATGCTAATTGAATAATGAATTTAATTGGATAGGTTTTCACTGAGAAAGCTCAACTTTTATTGTTTAAAAATATTTTTTATTCTCCCGGTAATAAGTTTTAATTTTATCACAATATAGTATTTGCATTTAATTAGGACATTAATTTATGCCTTATAAGGATAAAGAAATAGAAAAAATATACTGGAGTATCGGTGAGGTTGCTGCTTCTCTTGGTGTGAGTATAAGTATGATCCGTTTCTGGGAAGCCGGACTGGAGATATTAAAACCAAAAAGAAACAAGAAGGGAGATCGCTTTTATAAAAAAGATGATGTGGAGCGAATAAAAATGATATATCACCTCACTAAGGAAAAAGGGTACACATTAAAAGGCGCTAAACAAAAAATACTGGCTGAAGGAGTAGAAAAAGTGGATGCACAATTTCAAACTGCGGAAACATTGAAAAAGATAAAAGAATTTCTTACTCAATTAAGAAATGAGTTATAAGCCTTGGTTTATTGATCGCTAACAAGACTATTCGAGGTTAAACTATTATTCATCACTCATTAGTAATCAATAATAATTCCTGCTCATCACAGCATTTATTCTTATCCCAATTCCGAAATACAATTCATCTATATCAAACTGGTTTAACGCAGCGTCATTTTTTCTGTAAATACATCGGCCTTCTAAAAACATATTGTGCCAGAACTGCCAGCTTATAACAAAATCGTTCAGTAATAAATTATTTTTAATTCCCTGTGCGATCGTATTATCATATTCCTGCTCATAAGTGTTGTAGTTTGAAAAAATATTGCTACCCCAGTTGCTGTCAGAAGTATCACTTCCATAAACTGCACTAATAAAATTATCTTGCAATACAATTTTCGGAGTTATTTGATACCATGCACTGAAAATATTTTCTTTAAAATTTGCACCCAACGGATGTGCTATAGCCTGACTATAATGTGTGTAACTGCTGCCGTTATCTTCATATGCATAGGTGTAAGGTCTTGCAGTATTGAATTCATACTGCAAGTCAAGGTAATTAATACTAAAAGCATCAATATATTTTAAACCGAGTTGCAGCGCATTTTTATTTCCCCACCAGCCGGAGCTTTTAATGAATTCATCAAATATAAATTCATCTAAAACAAATTGTCCGTAAAAAGAAAAACGATGAAGAAAATTCCACTTCCAGTTTGCGCCAAGTAAAACATTATCCGGGCTGCCCAAACCACTTTCTACCGAGCGATAAAAAATGATCGGGTTTAAATACTGTAATTCAAAGCCAGAATTATTTCCTGATGAATCAATGCGGTCAAACACAACGGATTCAAACAAACCGATATTAATATCATCCGTAATATTCACACTGAGGTGGTGCATGGCTGCATACTTTTTTTCAATGGGCCCATCATTGATATTAATGGGTTTGTAATTTGCCAGCTCAGCAAAAATATTTTGATAATTGATCCTCCAGACATTTGTATTCAGTTTCAGAAATAAAAAGTCTTTTGAATTATCGCTCCAGATCATACTTCGAATACCATCACCGATAAAAATTTTATCCTGACCGAATTGTACTGCTATATGTTTTGTAACATTAAAGCCAATATAGCCCCTTGCAGTTAAATAGTCAACTCCGGTTTCTTTAAATGGTTTTACTCTTCCTTCTCCCGGCAGCACTGAACTGGAGTTTTCTATTCTGTCATTTATATAATCCGGCAATTTGGCCTGGTTATCTGCTGCATAAAAATAAAAACCTACTTTATTATCAATGCCACCCCTTAACTCAATTCCTCTTGAATTAAGGAACTTGAGTTCTGAAGTATCTGATGAAAAGCCGAATTCGGTATATAGAACAGGATTAACTTTGATGAAAAAAGCTTCATTTGTAAATGCATAAAATGATGCAGGTTCCTTGTAAAAGTAATTCAACAGCATACCATCATTAATAGGACTTTCTTCAGGGGTAAAATATATCTCGGTACTATTCTCAAATAAATAAATCCTATTTGTTGACTCCTTTAATGGTTTGTTACCTTCTGAGCTTGGCGAAATTTCATCAAAATTGTATACATGGCCCTCATAGCGATGAGGTTTATAATATAGAGAATCAAAAACTAATCTGTTGTATGGTTTTACCGAAGAATGAAATGAAATGGTATCTAAAGATATATTTATTCTGTCCATTAAATGATAAGTATATCCATTCAACGGCACATAAGTATTTTGCCCAAACAAATTTTTATTGCACACAACATAAAACAAAATCATCATACAAAATATTTGTTTGAATTTGTTTTTGTGAAATACCTTTACTACGGGCATGTTATTTGAAAATGTTCCGATTTTAATTGGACACAGAGTTACTAAAAGTTATACAGATGAAAAAATACTTATTCATATTCCTCTTTATCAGTTCTTCAGTTTTTGGACAACACTTTGGTTTTAACGGAGCTGGCTTCTTTGAGAATTATGACGCACAAACAATTAAATGGCTGCATGACTGGAACCAGCCTTTTACAATTCGTATCCCTGGCGGTGCAATTTCAAAGTTTCATGATCCCTATAATAACAGGAAAGGCTGGGGAATGACAGAAGCAAATGTGAAAAATTGGTTTAACACTTCAGGATTTGATGAAGACGGCCAGGGCCTGGATAAATGGCTGCGCAAAACGGAAGAACAACCTGATCATTCTTTTATGGACGATTTAATTAATCTGCAAAAAGAATTTCCAAATATGCAGGTGATATATGTTTTAAATATTTTAAACAGCACACCCGAAGCAAATATGACTGCATTGCGCTATATGATTAAGGGAGGTGTAAAAATAGTTGGAGTGGAAGCAGGTAATGAGGTATATGGTAAATATAATTCCTTTGACGAGTATGTAAAAGATTTTGAACCTGTATTTAAAATAGTGAAAAAAGAATTTCCGCAAATTAAAACGGCAATTTGTGTTGCGCCGATAAAAGGCATAAAAGAAAAAGATTTCTGGAATCAGCAAATGAGTAAATATAAAGGCGATTACGATGCAGCTATTGTACATTTTTATTATACGGGAAAGGAAATGAAAGATGTGTATAGCTCTATGCCTGAAAATGTTGTTGCCGATGAAAATAAAATAAATAATTCATTGGATAAAGTTTACAGGTTGGCAATAAATACTTTGATGGAAAATAAACTATTTACATACCATATAGAAGAATCGAAAAGATTATTCCCCGGAAAAGCCATCTGGATAACAGAATGGAATACAAAGCCAAGCGATGTTTTTAATAATACAATTTTAAATGGTGCCTGGCAGATGAAAAGTTTAATTGATTACAGGAATGATGTTGAATATTTATGTATTCATAACGGAGTGGGACCGGATAAATACGGAATGATAAGCCGCACAAATAAATTTGACAGTGAAAAAACAGCACTTGTAAGAAGAATGGGTTACTGGGCTTATCAGCTTGCAGGCGAGGCAGGAAATGCAATCGAATTAAAAAAAGACAAAACTTACATAGTAAGTTTTAGCGATGAAGAAAATGTATGTTATTATTTCTACAATTTTGGTGAGACTTATAAAACAAATATTCAGTATGCTGAAAATAACACAATTGCAACTATACATTATGTCAGCGGAAAATATATTTACAGTTCTAGCGGCACAGCAGGCTACATGGGCAAGGGCACAAAGGCAAGCTATGAAGTGAATGGAATTATAGCAGAAAAATTTAGCAGTACAATCCCAAAAAACAGTTTTGGGTATATTGAATTTCAAAAAAAATAAATAGTGTTTAATTTGCTTCTGCTATTTTCTTTAATTCCGTGAGTACAAGATCAGGAACGTACATGATTTGCTCCTTACTGTATCCTTTTCTCAATATTGCATCATGCGCATCTTTTGATAATATAACCGGTAAATATTCCTGCAATTTACTTTTGAATATTTCCCGTTCCACCTGCTCTTCATAAATATCATAACCAACAACTAAACTTGTTGTATTTTCAATTTCATCATTATAGCCAAGTTCTTCCAGCCTGTCAAAAAACCTTTTTTTATACATATTACTTCCGTCAACTGAGGTACGCAAATAAATTTTTCTGTTTGGGAATCTTCTTAGGATTTCTTTTATAACAAGATCGCTTGCATCAAGAATTGTTACTTTTCTAATTTCTTTGTCAATGCTCGTGAGTGAAATATCTTCAATAGTATCTTCAAGAACTGATTTTTTTGTTTCAGTTCGCACACAGGTAATTTGTTTTCGGTCGCCAACAATGATGATTCTTTTAGGTTCCCAATTATTCATTTTTTCCACATCACGAATTGTATGTATCATTATCTCCACTTTTTCAGGAGCAACATCATATTGCTTCTCGCCAGGTAAAAATAATTCTGTGTCCTTTACAGGAAATAAAACATATTCACCTGCACTTTCAGCATCCGCATGTAATAATGCTTTTTCAAGTGAGGAATAAGAATTGGAAATATCATATTTTATCCAGTGATTTGTATAAGAGGGTTCAGAACTTCCTAAAGTAATTACATTATCAATTTTACTATTTAAACAAAATTGCTCTCCTATAAAATCTCCCTTGCCTATTAATAAAATGCTATGGTGCTCATGCAATGCATATAATATATTTCCTTTTTCAATATTTTTTTGCAGAGTGGTTTTGGCTTCATTCACTTTGTCAAGCCATGTTTTACGCCTTACATAATCAAATAATTTTTTTACACCAATTACACCAAAAGAATACAGGAAAATATTTGGAATGTGATAAATGATATTATTCATTTTTACAGGCTTGCCAATAATGCTCCACACATAATCAACCGCCGCCAATAAATTTTGACCCAGGTTTGTCCATGCGGGCAATTTAGTTACAAGGCTTGAATAAAATTCAGGAAACGCAGCCTGACTCATTCCGAAAATAATAGATGCCGGCAAAGCAATCTTTAGCAAAATATTTTGCAATTTACTTTTACTATCTTCAATTTGAAAAGAAGTAATTTTCTCAACCTGTGATGGAAGTATTGCCTTTTTTAGCTTTACTTTATCAGCAATATGTACTAATTCTTTTATTTCCTTATGAGTGAGTTTTTTTCTTTCCGGCATTGATTCCGATTTGTTCAGGTTCAGCAAATTTAAATCGTAAATACTAAAAATTATTATAATTACGTTATTTGAATGCTTCCGGTCTTACCAATACAATTAAACCTTAATTTCATAACAGTGTCAAAGGTGTGTTTACTGGCATTATAATTGAAATTTCGCAAAAATTCATTTCTATATGATAAGCCATCAGCAAAAAATTCAGCATTTATATTTAAGAGCAGCATTTGGTGAAAAGCCTGATATTATTCAAAAGAAATCCAGGTTAGCTATTGAAAAAAATGTTGATGAATTATTTGTAAATGCACAGCGGTATTTGTCGTTGAAAACGATGGAAGATCCCATTAAATCGAATGGAAGACCAGTTAGCAATCTTAAGATATTATTTATGATCTTGCGTTCAAAGGAAGAAACATTGAAAATGAATGTTGACTGGCTGAATATGATGTCTGAAAGTGCTTCACCTTTAAGAGAAAAGATGACCTTCTTCTGGCATAATCATTTTGCAACTTCAACGCCTTTTGCCTGGCTCATGCAGGTACAGAATAATACGTTGCGAAAAAATAGTTTGAGTTCATTCAGAAAATTATTACATGCTGTCGCAAAAGACCCTGCAATGATCATTTATTTGAATAATCATCAAAATAAAAAAGACGCACCAAACGAAAATTTTGCAAGAGAAGTAATGGAATTATTTACATTGGGCGAAGGAAATATCTATACTGAAAAAGATATTAAAGAAGCGGCCCGTGCATTTACAGGATGGACAGTAAATAAAAAAGGTGAGTATGAGTTTGAAAAAGAAGATCATGATTTTGGCGAAAAAGAATTTCTCGGCAGAAAAGGGAATTTTAATGGTGAGGAGATACTTGATATTATTCTGCAGCAAAAACAAACAGCAAATCATATTGCAAGTAAAATATATAAGGAATTTGTGAACGAAGAAGTTGATGAAGAAATTGTTGCCAATCTTGCGGAAGAATTTTATACAAATGATTATGATATAAAAAAGCTAATGGAACAAATTTTTGTTGCTGACTGGTTTTACGATGAAAAAAATATAGGAAGTAAAATTTCCTCTCCTGTTGAATTAATTGTGCGGTATAAAAAACTGATAAATTTTGATGTGAAGCGGGATGATGGTTTATTTTACATGCAGCGGTTACTTGGACAAACATTATTCTTTCCACCAAGTGTTGCCGGGTGGAAGGGGGGTAAAAACTGGATTGACAGTTCATCATTATTTCTGCGCATGAATATGCCTGCAAGAATTTTAAATGATGGCGGTTTTGATGTGCGTCCTAAACCGGAATTTGAAGATGTGAGCGATGATACAATGCTGAAAACAAAAAAGAAAGCATCTGTGCAAAGTGATTGGAATGGTCTGGTTAGAATATTTGAAAAAGTAAAAAAAGAAGATTTAACACAGTCTGTTCTTGATGCATTTATTCAATCTCCGCAAACTGATATTGATAAAAGTATTATTGAAAAATATATGGATCATTCTTCTGATGAAAAAAGAATTATCAGTACCTGTGCAGCAGTATTTTCTTTACCTGAATTTCAATTGATATAATATGAGCAGCAAACACAACAGAAGAGAATTTTTAAAATATTCAAGCCTTGCAAGTGCATCGCTGTTTATCCCACAATTTTTAAAAGCTAATAACACAATGTTATTTGGCGATAAAGGCAAACCGAAGGTATTGGTTGTAATTCAATTGAGCGGAGGCAATGACGGATTGAATTGTGTTGTTCCTTTCAGAAATGATATTTATTACAAAAGCAGACCTGATATTGGTTTGAAAAAAGAAGAATTAATCTTATTGGACGATGAAACCGGATTAAATAATAATCTTGCAGGTCTTGCGGATCTTTTTTTAAATGGTGATGCAGTAATTATTAATAATGTTGGTTATCCGAATCCGAACCGTTCGCATTTCAGGAGCATGGACATCTGGCAAACAGGGAGCGATGAGGATGTGTATTGGCAAACAGGATGGCTTGGAAAAGTATTAGATTCGAGTTGTAATAATAAAGATTGTGTCCCTCCGCATTATGCTTTGGAAATTGATGATACGATGAGCCTTGCCTTAAAAGGAAATACAATGAGCGGGTTTGCAGTCCGGGACCCAAAAAATTTCAGGTTTGCCCAACAAAATCCATTGATGAGTGATATTGCAAAATCAGTGCATGTTACTGATGAGCATCATAATGTTGCTTATTTACATAAAACATTGAGTGATATTACTGAAAGTGCAGATTATATTTATGAAACATCTGCAAAATATAATTCTACAGCATTATATCCACAGGATGAATTTGGAAAACAATTAAAAACCATTGCTGAATTAATTATTGCAGAAGCTGATACTAGAATTTATTATGTGAGCCTGAGTGGATTTGATACACATGCTTTACAAAAAGACCAGCAAAATAAAAAACTTAAACAATATGCTGATGCACTAAAAATATTTTGCACTGATCTGAAAGCAAATAAAAAATTTGATGATACGCTTGTGATGACCTTTAGTGAATTCGGCAGAAGAGTGGAACAAAATGGTTCAAGGGGAACAGATCATGGTACAGCAAATAATATTTATTTGGTTGGAGGTGGAATGAAAAGAGGAGGCATGATGAATGCACTTCCTGATCTTTCCAAATTAGATGATGGTGATTTAATTTATAGTATTGATTTCAGGGATGTGTATGCAACAATTTTAGATAAATGGCTAAAAGCTGATGCAAACTTTGTTCTTGAAAAAGATTTTGAAATGCTCGACTTTTTATAAATAATTTATTTTTGAGCTGCTAATTCCTCTTTTCGTTTCCCTATCATATCCAGCGTTTCCTTACGCATATAACCCTGTTCAGCCATACGTTTGGAAGCATCCATATAAGTTGCAGGATCTTCTTCACTCCAGGTATTCATTCCATCTACATACCTGTTATACATACAAAATGTAGCAGCTATTAAAACAGTATCATGCAATTGTTTGTCTGTAGCGCCGAGTTCTTTTGCTGCATTTATATCTTCCTGTAAAACATTTTTTCCTCCCTGCTGCACTTTAGCTGCAATGTTTAATAATGCTTTCATTTTATCTGAAACCAATTGTGAATGCTGCATATCTTTTTTAAATGCTTCAATATCATCCAATGAACACTGCACATGATGCGCTGCAGCACCACCATGCGATAACTGGCAAAACCTGCAATCATTTTTATAAGAAACATAAGTAGCAATTAATTCCCGTTCACCTTTTGATAATTCAGAATCTGTTTGCAATAAACTATTTGCAAGCTCTAATAATGGTATTGCAGTATCAGGACTATAAACTAATAATCCCCTTATTCCCTGGTATGGATTGTTTAATTCTATATACGCCATAAAATATTTTTTTTACAAACTTATTTATAAGTAAGTAATTAAATATGTTCTTTACAATAAATTAGATGTTGGTTTGGTCAGGTGCTACAACCTGACCGCCACATGGAAGCACTCAAACAATTATAGGATCAAAATAATTAAGATAATGTGTAACCGACTGATGTCGTTGAATTTCGTTTATATAATATGATGCGCTTGAATGTTCGTAGTCTTCAATTTTATCTGCCAATTTCCAATGCTCCTGTAATGGGTTTTTATGCATATAATTTAATTTTTGTTCTAAAAAAGCGGTGGTATAAATATGCTCATCATAAAACCTGTCTGCCCAAACTTTTAATTTTTGTTTATTTCTTATAAATATTAATTTTTCGATTATTTCAGGCTTATTTTTTTCAACTTCAACTCTTATTTGATAAGAAGTATATTTTTTGAAATCCCGTAAATAATCACTTAAACGGTTTTGCTGCTTAAAATAAATCAAAAAATGAAAATGATTTGGCATTAAAACATATCCTAATATATCTGCCAGATATTTCTTATTGTAGTGATCAAAATTATCATATATAATTTTATAAGATTCACCTATGGGTAATAAATGTAAATGTTCAGTACATGTAGTTGTTATGAAGAAACAATTGTATTCTTTTAATTTTTCCCTGCCACGAAGCGCCATTTAGGTTTTGTGTTTTGTCGGATGCTTCCACCCGACACAAATCAAAATTATAGTGCCGGATGGAAGCAACCGACAAAACCTTCGGATGGAAGCATCCGGTAAA
>JACMJP010000006.1 GCA_014380545.1 Chitinophagales bacterium
AAGTTTTTTACTGTAATGGCAAATTGATTATCTGCCGGGTTCGGATTAATAATTATTTCTGCAATTTCACCTGGTGAAGGTGGTGTTACATTGCAACCGAGAGCAGACGATATTAACAGGGTTTCCCGCACTTCTTCAATGGTTGTGCGCATTTTTGTTTTTTGTCCTTCGGTGAACATGTTCATACAATTATCATCGGTATAATCCATATAGTTCATGAACATTACGCCTGGCGATGTTTCAGTACAATCATCTACTAATGGAAATGTTGCGCAACCAAAAGTCTCCCAGGCCTGGTTAGGTGTATCAGCTATCAGGTCGCTTCCTGAACAACTTCCGGAATCATCGCCCCAAATATGTTGGAGTCCGAGATAATGGCCAATTTCATGTGTGCAGGTTCTGCCAAGATTGTAAGGAGATATAGCTCCCATGCCTGAACCAAAGAACTTGTAGCCTATTACAACACCGTCTTCACTTTCCGGAAAACCGGGTACTGATGAAAACCCTAATACATCGGAAGGGAGATTACAGACCCAGATATTGAGATAACGCTCAGTATCCCATGAATCAATTCCTCCTGAAGAAGTTTTTTTTACCTGGCTGCCAATAGGGAATGAATCTTTTTCAGTTTCTGTCCGTGTAATACCTGTTGTACTATCACCATTTGGATCAAGTGATGTAAGACAAAATTCAATCATAACATCTGCGGCAACATCCTGAAATTCGGAAGGTGTTTCATCGGCATCATCATTTAGTCGCCTGAAATCATCATTTAAAACATTTATTTGTGAAAAAATTCTTTCATCAGAAATATTTTGTGATCCTGTTTTATAAACTATATGCACTACAACAGGTATAACATAAATATCTCCGTCACCACGACTATCACCTTCAGTATCTTTTTGTATCTGTTGTTGAATATTTTTTATTTTTTCTGACAACGCAGGATTATTTTTTATCGTGTTCTCATAATTATCCTGCGTATAACAGCGGGGCTGTTGCGCAAACATATGTAATGCAGAGAATAAAAGGATAAGTAAGCTGAATTTTGGAGAATACATGACGGAAAATTACTTCAGGTTTTTGGGTTTATTATCATTTAACTTTCAAAATAACGCCGGGAGTCGGGTTTAAGTGTAAGTGTTTAAATGTGTTCTTCAAATTTGCCATCATTAATTATCTTTGTGGCAATAATGGCCCCGTAGCTTAACTGAATAGAGCATTTGACTACGGATCAGAAGGTTACAGGTTTGAATCCTGTCGGGGTCACACTCTTAAAAAGCTTTGATATTTCAAAGCTTTTTAATTTTATATTCCACAAGTTTTTTCATCATCATATTTCATCCAATACCCCTAACTCCTGATTCCTGTTGTATCCTTTATACCAGTCAGACGCATCCCTGCTGAACAATAAAATTAAGCTGAGTAAAAAAATTGCTAATTGAATAAAAATATAACCGGAGAAAAAAATACCGTAGGCATTAAAAGAATTGTCATTCACAAATATTTGAAAATAGGTTGATGCAATTGAAACAGATCCAAGTATGAATAGTATAAGTGCTACAATTCGTGGCCACTGCTGCCCCTGCAATAAATATATACCGATAAGGATTACTATTCCGGAACGGACAATGAATGTAACAAGATAAAAACTATTGGCAAGCAGGTTAATATAAAAAGTATTTTTCATGAGTATAAAATATACTATATGCAAAAAAACAGTAGAAAATAATAAGTATGCCGCCCATTTAATTTTTGGAATTACATCCCTGTCTTCATGAATGGATGTTTTAATGGTCTCCGCCATTTCTATTCTTTTTGTTTCATAAGAAAAGTTCAATTCATTCTCAAGGTTTTCTGGAACATGTTCAAAGAGATTTCTTTTTTGTAATTCCCAGATTGCAGCAAGCCGCATATCAGGTGCATTCTTATTATTTTGTAATACATCAACTAACGCATCATCTTTTTTTGTGTGCATATATTTTGAATAAATATTCGTCTTCATGTTTATGTGTACTTTAAATCAATAAGGTATCAAGTGTCAAAACACTGTCATTCGTTTATAGACTCAATATAATTTCCTGCTATCAAAAATAAAACTGTATCTTAGAATCAAAATTCATCATTATATGAAAATTATAAAAACCCTTTTCTCTTTATCCATTTTATTTATTTCCATTTCATCAGCTATTGCGCAACAAAATGTTGAGCAAAACGACTGGCCCGTTTTAAAAAATTCCCCTAATTTTTATGAAGTCCGGGATGCATTTATGGAAAAAAATAAAGCCCTTGCCGCTGAATATGAATTATTTGGAGTTGGCTATGAGGAAAATGATGATACTTATCGCCATTTTAAAAGATGGGAATTTTTAATGCAAACAAGAGTGGATGCAAACGGAAATTTCCCTGATCCGGGGATAGTATTTAAAGAAACAGTGCGATACAAAAATGCGCATCCTGAATTTTATGCAGGCTCCCGTTCTGCCGACTGGTTTCCTGTAGCAGATGAAACTGTGCCTTCTGCAGGTGGTGGTGCAGGAAGAATAAATGTAATTGTACTTGATCCTGCAGATGATAATATTATTTATGTTGGGACAGCCAGTGGCGGGGTTTGGAAATCTCCGGATGGAGGAACTACATGGATCTCGCTCACAGATAATATCCCTACCATGAGTATTGCAGATATTGTTATTGATCCAACAAATTCTGATATTATTTATATTGCTACCGGTGATGGCGCCGGATATGAAATTGGCTGGCAGGCTGACCAGGATTTCTGGGGCGGATTATACAGTGGAGGCATTTTAAAATCTACAGATGGCGGAGTAACATGGAACCCCACAGGTTTAAGTTATGAGCAGGATGAATTACAGATAATTCAAAAACTTATTATCATTCCTTCAAATACAAATATTTTATTGGCAGCAACAAGAACAGGAATTTACAGAACGACAGATGGAGGCGATACATGGAGCGTTGTTGATGCAACTCATTGTTATGATTTCACAATGAAACAGGACGGCAGCGAGGATATTTATGCAGTCGGGGATAGGGATGTTTTAATGAGTACTGATGAGGGCGCATCCTTTTCTGTTTTAAAAAATAACTTATGCTCCGGTGACGACAGGATGTCCATAGAAACAACTGCAGATAATGCTGATGTAATTTATTGTTTATGTGCAAGTGGGATTGAATTAAAAAAATCTATAAATGGAGGAACTACATGGACAAACGAAAATTCCCCTGGTTATGAATCCGGGGAAGATGATGATGAATGGATTAGTCTATACGGATATTATGATAATGTACTTGCCGCAAGTCATAATGATGAAGATCTTGTTTTTGCGGGAGGATTAGATGTTGCCCGTTCCATTAACGGCGCCGGTAGCTGGTCAATTAAATCAGACTGGTGGGATTATACAAGCGATACATACGCACATGCTGATAATCATTTTATTCTTTGTCACCCTACTGATGTTAATATTGTTTACACCGGAAATGATGGTGGGATTTTTAAATCGACAGATAAGGGAAATACATGGGTTGATTTAAGTGAAGGACTTGCAATTGCACAGATATACAGAATTTCAACAGGACAGGCGACAACAAATAAAGTATTAGGCGGCTGGCAGGATAACGGTTCCAATTACTGGACCGGAACAGATTATGAAAGAGTCGCCGGCGGTGATGGAATGGAACAGATAATTGACTGGAGTGATAATGATATCATGTTTCAATCTTATCAATACGGATATATTGCAAAATCTGATGATGAAGGTTTAACATGGACTGATGTAACTCCATCTTTTGGCGCATGGGTAACACCTTATATAATGGATCCCACTGATCATATGATAATGTATTACGGAGATGCATATGGTGATGTATACAGAAGTACGAATAATGGAAATACCTGGAGTAATAAAAACCCTAATTTTTCTACAGAATTATTTGCAATTGCAGTAGCACCTTCTGATAATCATTATGTGTATGCTGCATCACTCACAGAATTAAAACGCACTGATAATTCAGGAACTGATTGGGAAAATACGACTGATTTTTTACCTGCAGGAACTGGCATCAATTATATTGCTGTGTGTGATACGGATCCATTAAAAATTTGGATTGCGGTGAGTGCATATTCTGATGGTGATAAAGTTTATCACTCTGAAGATGGTGGTGATTCATGGACAAACGTTTCCGGAACCTTACCTAATGTTCCGGTTAATTGCATCGAATATGAAAATGGAAGTAACGACAGGTTATATATAGGAACTGATATTGGAGTATTTACAAAAGATAATGATGATATTGATTGGGAACCATACATGGCGGGCTTACCAAATGTAATGGTGCATGAACTGGAAATAAATTATACAAGGCAAAAACTTGTTGCCGCAACTTACGGCAGGGGTGTTTGGGAAAGTGATATTTATGATTTTGTTTCTCCAACAATCATTGCATCAGTTGATGAATTAATATATTGTCCTGCCTCTGATCTTACAGTAAATTATGTAGCTACCGGAACCATAGCAGCTACGAATACTTTTACTGCTCAATTGAGTAATGAGACAGGGAGTTTTGTTTCGCCGGAAAATATAGGCTCGCTTACAACGGATGTATTAACGGGTTCAATTGCATGTACATTACCTGATGATTATGATCTTGGCAGCGGTTACAGGGTGAGAGTAACTTCTTCAGCACCAGCTTTTGCAGGAATTGACAACGGTATTGATATTACCATCTCCTGCCCTGCTCCCACCGATCTTGGAAGCGATGATATCACAGATGCAGAAGTAACATTAAGCTGGGCAACAGTTGACTGCGCTGAAGCATATGAGTTGAGATATAAAGAAAGTACATCTGCTACATGGATATATGTAACAACTGCTGATCTTTCTTATACATTAACTGCGCTTGCCCCATTTACAGAATACGACTGGAGTGTGCAGAGTGTCTGTGTAGCTGCTCCTGAAACAGCATCAGGTTTTGCCGTGGAAGAAAATTTTACAACATTACAGGGGGTTGGAATTTCTGCTGTTGAATTATTAGAGCAATCATTTATAATCAATCCAAATCCTGTAATAGACAATGCAGTTATTCAATTTTCTATTTTACATGATGCTGCAATAACAATTAAAGTGTTGGATGTAACGGGAAAAACAATGTTTGTTTTATTGGATGAAAAGTTAAATGCAGGAAACCACCAGCTTATTTTTGATAAAAAACAACTTGCAACAGGAAATTACATGATAGAATTAAGTGATGGAGAGAATATATTTACAAGAAGTGTTGTGGTGAAATAAAAAATATTTTCTAAAAGACCTCCAATGTTTATGATGTTGGAGGTTTTTTTATTTAAGAAACAGAAATTTGTTTTGCAATAGTAAAATAAAAGGAAGCACCTTTATTAATATTTGCTTCTGCCCAAATTTTACCGCCATGCTTTTCAATTATTTGTTTTACGGTTGCAAGGCCGATGCCAGCTCCTTCAAATTCCTCTTCAGGGTGCAGACGGCTAAATGCCTGGAAAAGATTTTTAGCATATTTCATATCAAAGCCTGCTCCCTTATCTTTTATGTAGAAGTAATATTCAAATTCTTTTTCCTCACCTCCAATTTCAACAAAAATATTTTCCTTTTTTGAAGAGTATTTAAATGCATTGGAAATTAAGTTTATAAAAACCTGGTCAATTAAAACTTCATCAGCAATTATAGAAGGCAATTTATGTAATACAACATCAACATGGTGCAGAGGGTAATTCTTTTTTTGTTCTTCAATTATTTTTTCAATTATTTTATTTGTATTTATTTCTGTAAGCTGAATTGATTTCTTTCCTGTTTTTGAAAAACTAAGCAGTGCATCAATTAATGTTGTCATTTTTCTTGCCGAGCCAACCATAAACTGCATGTATTCCCTGTCTTCCGGTTTTAAATCTTTTTCCAGGCTGCGGCGCATTAATTCGCAGTAAGATATAATAGTCCTTATCGGGGCTTTCAGGTCATGAGAAACAACATAGCTGAAGCTTTCAAGTTCTTTATTTACAGCTTCCAGTTGCAGCGTTCTTTCTGTAACTCTTTTTTCAAGTTCAATATTTATTTTTTTAATTTTTTGTTCTGCGTCTTTAAGCGCTGTAATATCCTGCATGGCGCCTATCATGCGGACCGGTTTTTTATTTTCATCATAAATAATATATCCCCTGTCAATTACATATGCAATGTCGCCATTTGCCTTCATATAGCGGTATTCGTCCTGCCATAAAGTGGAGTCACGATTATTTATTTCTTTCCTTATACTTTTTAAAACCCGTTCTCTGTCTTCTTCATGAATATGGTTTGACCATGAACTTACAATGTCTGATACTTTTTCCGGTTTATAGCCGAATAAAGTATAAAATGAATCATTCCAGTATATTTCATTTGTAAGAAGATTCCAATCCCAAATTGCATCGTTGGTTGCTTTTGCAACATAGGCATACCGTTCATTAATATATTTTGCTTTTTTGTCTGCGTTTATTCTCTCTGTACTATCATTTATTACCACTAATACTGCCTGCACTCCCATAAAATAAATATGCTGAGATGTTATTTCAACATGTGCGCTTGATCCGTCCTTTTTCTTATGTTGCCATAAACCTGCATGCATTGGAGGATGTTCTCCATGTTCTTCAATAAATTTCATTAATTTAATTGATTCTTCTTCATTGCGAAGATCTTTTATGGTCATACTGAGAAATTCATCCCTTGTGTAGCCATAAAAATCTATAGCCGATTGATTCACATTCAGGAAGCGCAGAGTTTTGCTATCATAAACCCAGGCAGGAAATGGGTTCTCATCAAACAACAATTTATACTGTTGTTCAGATTCGGCCAATAGCTTTTGGTGTGTGTTCAAGTTTTATAATTCATTTAAATTTAAATAAAAAAAGAGCTCCCTTTTTTATTAGCAAAATAGCGCCAACGAAGGAATGTCACTGGAAAAATATGTCAAAAAAAAAATCTTTTTTTACAATTCAAATATAATTTTTATATTCTTTTGCTTTGTTTATTGCAAAGAATATAAAATGAATAATTAAAGTTAATAAAAATAAATTAAAGCAACTTAGTGTCTTTTAAAATTTCTTTTATTTCTGCCTGCACTTGTAAAATTTCTATTGTTTTTATTTGAAGGAGAATAATCAGGAGCAGGGCCTAATTCCGGTGGAAGTGGTAATTTTTTTACCTCATTGCCTATCAGCTCTTCTATTTTTTTGAATTTATGCTGATCATGCGGATTAATGAAGGTAATGGCTACTCCTGTTGATTCTGCTCTTGCAGTTCTTCCAACTCTGTGAATATAATCCTCAGCATCAGAAGGTACATCATAATTAATTACCAGCCCGATGGAATCAATATCAATTCCCCTGCTCAAAATATCTGTGGCAACAAGTACCTGCAATTCTTTATTACTGAAATGGCGCAATACTTCATTGCGTTGTTTCTGATCAAGATCAGAATGAATGGCGGATGCATTATAGCGCAGGCGAATGAGTTCCCTTTCAAGTTGTTTTACCTTTTCTTTTGTAGATGAAAAAATAAGAATGGTTGGAATATGTTTTCCATTTAATAAAGTTTTTAGCAATGGGATTTTCTGCTCATCATATAAAACATATGCTGCCTGCATAACACCTTCTGCAGGTTTGGATAATGCAATGTTTATTTGTTCCGGATCTTTCAATAATTTTTTTGCAAGCGTTCTTATTTTCGGCGGCATAGTTGCAGAAAACATTAATGTATTTCTATGCACAGGCAGAAAAGAAATGATGCGATTGATATCATCATTAAAACCCATATCAAGCATGCGGTCTGCTTCATCAAGAATAAGATGTTGCAGAGTACTGAATTTTACATAACCCTGTGTTAAGTGCGAAAGTAAGCGACCGGGTGTTGCAACAATAATATCCACTCCTTCTTTAAAAGATCTTTTTTCCTGCTCAAATAAAATTCCGTCGTTACCGCCATACACTGCAATTGCACTAATAGGAGTAAAATAAGTGAATGCCTGTATTGCTTCATCAATTTGTATTGCAAGTTCCCTTGTAGGAACGATAATTAATGTGTTTATTGAACCATGTCCCTTTGTAATGATCTTATGAATAACAGGAAGAAGGTATGCTGCTGTTTTTCCTGTTCCTGTTTGTGCGCATGCAATAAGATCTTTATTATGCAGAATAATAGGTATTGCCTGTTGCTGAATAGGTGTGGGATCAGTAAACCCCATGGATTGTAAACCTTCTAATAGCCCGGGTTCTAAATTAAAATCAGTAAATGTCATTTTGTATTAATTTATTGCGGAATAATTTCTTTAACTCTCCCAACTTGTCCGTCTTCCAACCGCACTTTAATTCCGTGATAATGAACGGGTGCATTGGTGAGAATGTCTTTTACAATTCCTTCAGTTAATATTCCGCTGCGCTGGTCTTTTTTTAAAACAATATTTACCAGTGTTCCCGGCTTTATATTATTTCGTATTGTTGCATCCACAATAAAAATCCATATTTAATAATGAATGCAAAGTTACGGGATTGTATTGATGCAATTGCATATTTAAAATTATATTTGCCTGTATGCAATTAATGGATGCTATAGATATGCTGAAGCATGAAGCTTTTAATGTTTCAGATAAACTAATTTGGGCGGATCTAGGTTGCGGAAGCGGAACATTTACTGCAGCATTAGCACATCTGTTAAATAAAGATAGTATTATTCATGCCATAGATTTAAATAATGCTGCATTGCAAAAAATACCTGAAACCATTCAGCATGTTGTAATCAAAAAACATCATGCGGATTTTATTAAAATGCAATTTCCATTTGAAAATGCAGATGGTATCCTGATGGCAAATTCTTTACACTATATAGAAGATAAACTTTCTTTTCTAAAAAGAATAAAAACACATTTAAAAAAAGGGAACTGCTTTTTAATTATTGAATATGATACTGAAATAACAAACCCCTGGGTTCCTTACCCTGTAAACTTTCAATCATTAAAAGAACTTTTTAAGCAATGCGGATATACATCAATTACAAAATTGCATGAAAGAAATTCGGTATATAACAGAGCGATGATGTATTCAACATTTATAAAGTAATAAAAAGAAGAATGCATAAAAAAAATACAATAAAAAAATATAGCCCTCAGCCTGTTTATGAAATCTATGCAAAGGAAGCTGATTATTTATTTCTAAAAAATTCTCAAATACCTGATTCAGGAAAAGGGTTATACACAGCAATAATAATTTTAAAAAATGAGCGGATAGCAATTTTTAAAGGAGAGAATTTAACTGATGAAGAAGCAAAAAAAAGGGCATCAAATAAAAAAGATGCTTACTTTATAAATATGATTGACGGAACGATCATGGATTCAGCAAATAGAAAATGTTTTGCCAAATATGCAAATGATGCAGCAGGTTTTATAAAAACAAAACTTAAAAACAATGCCGTAATAAGTTTAGATGATAAGGATAATGTTTGTATTGTTGCAATAAAAAATATTAAAGCCGGTGAAGAGGTTTTTTGCAGCTATGGTGATGCATACTGGAAAAATTATAAGAAACATTCAATACAATAAGATTGTACTCAAGGAGCAACATTTTATTTCAGCTTCCCAATAAAAATTCAGCTTAAATTTTAATTATTAATAACACAAGAAAAATAAAAACGGATACCCAACAGGTAGCCGTTTTTTAATTCTACTCAATAATAATTATTGCACTTTAATTTGCTGCTTCGGATTTTCCTGTCCTGCAAGCAAAGGCAAATGAATATGAAGCACACCATCTTCATATTTGGCAGTAATACCGTTTGCATCTATTGATGCACCCAGGCTAAAACTGCGGGTAAAACCACCCCGGCTGTATTCCCTTCTTATCCAGTCAGGTCTTGGAAAACCTTCCGGCGGGCTATACGATACTGTTAATTCGGTGCCTTCCAGATCCACAGTAAAGTGTTCACGGATACGTCCCGGTGCAAATACCAGCATTTCATAACTGGCTTCAGTGCGGTAAATGTTTACGGCTGCTCTTTCCATTGAACGGTAAAGCAGATGCCGGTCCCTGCCTCCGTATGTGCCTTTTGCGGCACTTGTTTGATTGTTGTACATATTAAACTTTTTCGTTTAACCCAATATCGGGTAAATCTGAAGGCGATCATACTTTAAAAATATTGTAAGCTTATTTGTGCTTTAACATTTTTTATTTCGCTTTGTACCTTTAATCCGTTTAACAAAAAAATAATCATTATGCGCAGCATCACATTATTCTTTTTGCTCACTTACCCAGCATTGCTCATTCATGCACAAAAAAATACAGAACCTTTTACATGGCTGATCTCATTAAATGAAATTTCAAAACTGACTTCTACCACAGAAAAAAATATAACATCTTTAACAGTATATGATGCACTTACGCAACAACAGAAATTTGAAAAGTCTGAATACTGGCAGGCCGGCTCTCCGGGATACAGATGGAGTGAGATAACATTTGATCTAATAGCAAAAAATCAAAGATTTGTAGAAGGAAACAGAATATTTGCATTATTGCATCTTGCAATTTATGATGCAACAATGGCTGCAGAAAAAATAAATACAACTTCTTACTTTATTACTTCTTCATCAGCCGCATCCAATTTACTTGCACATTTATTTCCAAAAGATTCTGCATTCATAATTGAAAAGGGACATGAAGCCGTTGCTTCAAAACTATGGTCAAAAAATAATACGCAAAAAGAAATTGAAACAGGATACGCAGTTGGAAAATACGTTGCAGAAAAATATATTGCTTATGCAAAAAAAGATGGCTCATTTTTGCAATGGGATGGAATAATACCTGCAGGTGATAATACATTATGGCATGGAAAAGACCCTATGTATCCAACTCTCGGGAAATGGAAAACATGGGTAATTGATTCAGGAAATATATTTCGCCCCGCTCCTCTTCCGCCAGATTTTGCAAAAACGGAAATGGAAATATTAAAAAATACAACACATACTTTTGATACAGATAAAACTGCCTTCTTTTGGGCAGCGCCTGTTTATAAAATATGGTTTGATATAGCAAGTAAAAAAATATTTGAATATCATTTGGATGATGATCCGCCTGCGGCGGCAAAAGTATATGCGCTGTTATATGTTGCTTTATTTGATGCGCAAATAACGGCATGGGATGCAAAATATACTTACTGGTACACAAGGCCCGATGTTTATGATCCCACTTTTAAACCACTTATCCGCACACCAAATTTTCCCGGTTATCCATCAGGGCATTCCACAACGGGTGCATCTGCAGCAACAATTTTAGGTTATTTATTTCCTGCTGATAAAAATTATTTTGAAGCACTTTCGCAGGAAGGTGCCATGAGCCGTTTATATGGCGGCATTCATTTTAATATTGATAATACAACAGGAATGGAAATGGGAAAAAAAGTTGGAAATGAAATTGTAAAATTTGCGGAAAAGAATTTTAGTAAAAATTAAACAGGTTATATAAAAATATGAAAAGAACAATTATAACCGGAACAGGTTCTTACATACCGCCAAACATAAAAACAAACCGTGATTTTGCTGTGCATGATTTTTATAATGAAGAGCACATAAAAATTGAAACACCTCCACAGGAAGTTGCAGAAAAATTCAAACAAATAACAGGCATTGCAGAAAGGCGTTATGCGCCCGAAAACGTAAATTCTTCTGATATGGGAACAATTGCAGCTAAAATTGCAATTGAGGAAAGCGGGATTGATCCTGAAACATTGGACCAGATAATTGTTGCACATAATTTTGGCAATGTTATTAAACACACTATTCAAACAGATGTATTACCCGCACTTGCATCCCGCATAAAACATGATCTGCAAATTCATAACCCCGCATGTGTTGCTTATGATATTTTATTCGGTTGTCCCGGCTGGGTGCAGGGTATAATACAGGCTGATGCATTTTTTAAAGCAGGTATTGCAAAAAAATGTTTAATTGTTGGAACTGAAACCCTAAGCCGTGTGCTGGATATGTACGACCGTGACAGTATGATATTTTCTGATGGCGCAGGTGCAAGTGTTGTTGAATATAAAGAAACAGAAAATGATGGCGGCATTTTAGGTTTCAGTGTTGCTTCCCATTCTATTGACGAAGCATATTATTTACACCTGGGTAAATCTAATTTTCCGCATTCTGATCCCCGCATCCGGTATATAAAAATGAAAGGCAGAAAAGTATATGAATACGCCATGAAATATGTTCCTGAAGCAATGAAAGATTGTCTTGATAAAAGCGGGGTTGATATTCATGATCTTAAAAAAGTTTTTATACACCAGGCAAATGAAAAAATGGATGAAGGTATTATTAAAGCATTATATAAATTATATAACATTAAAGAAATTCCGGATAATATTATGCCCATGAGTATTCATGAACTTGGCAACAGTTCTGTGGCAACCATACCTACTTTATTTGATATGGTGCGCAAAAATAAATTACCGGATCATAAGCTTGCGGCAGGCAATATTATTTTATTCGCTTCTGTTGGTGCAGGTATGAATATTAATGCGGTATGTTACAGGATGTGATGATTGGGTTTTTAATTGCAGCTGAGGCGGGTTTATATAGTGCAGATGCAGGTGCAAAATAATATTTTTTGTATTTTTGATATTCCTTCAGTCATTTAAAATTATTAAAATGAAAACATCAATTCTTGTAATCCTGTTTTTTTATACACACCTTTTATATGCACAATCAGATGTACTTGATCTGAGTTTTTCTGAGGATGGTAAACTGATCACAACATTTTATCCTAAGTGGTCGCCTCCATGTATTATAACTGTAGACCATAAAATAAATTACATCATAAGTCAGGGAGATGATGGCCCTGCCTATAGTGAGTTTCGATATCAATTAAATGAAGAGGGCACCCCTGATACCTTATTGGCAGCCGTAGGTATGCAAGACTTAGAAATTTTTGAGCTTGCATATGATGATGAATATTATGGGTCAGTAACGCATGCATCACTGCAAAGCGATGGCAAAATACTTACAGCGGGCTATTATTCTCCTTCTCCTTTTGAAAGTTTTTTCGTTGCACGAAATAAAACAGATGGAACTTTGGATAGCACATTTGCAGTGAATGGCACTTTTAAAACATATCTTTTTCCCGGTGAAATGAATAATATTGAGGGCCTTCTGCTTCAGAGTGATGGAAAAATAATTTTGGGTATTAATAGCTGGGGATCGGCAAATTCGCAAGTATCAATTAT
>JACMJP010000071.1 GCA_014380545.1 Chitinophagales bacterium
ATCAAATCACAAACAACAACTCCAAGTAATTTGAAATTGTACAAATGATATCGGGCAGGTAAATTACAAGCATATCTGCATGTTACCGAATTTCGTCGAACAGCGTTTTCACATTGTTGCAATAAGCATATGCTTTTTCTCTTGCATCTTCAATGCGGTTTGCTTTTTTGCGTTCTTCTACCATTCTTTCTAAACTACTTCGCAAATGATTTAAATGCAGTGTGATATTTTTTGCAATATCTAATTGCTCTTTATAATGTTCTTCATTAAAGCTAAGTGATTTTAATTTAATGATATTGTCCAGTAATTCATTTTGATATTCAACTGATGCAGGTATCACATAATTATACACAAGCTCACCATAAATTCTTGCTTCAATTTGAATTTTTTTTGCATATTCCTCAAACTCAATTTCCTGCCTTGCATGCAATTCTCTTTCACTCAGGATCTTATTTTTTACAAAAATATCTTTTGCTTTTGCCGTCGCATAAAAATCAATTGCCTCCGGAGTTGTTTTCACATTGTGTAATCCTCTTACTTCAACTGCTTCTTTTTGCCACTCTGCACTGTAATTATCTCCTTCAAATAAAATATTCTTGCTTTCAGAAATATATCTTCTCAATACTTTTAAAATTGCATTGTCTTTATTTTCTCCGCCTTTCACTAATTCATCTATTTCTTTTTTAAATGCAATAAGTTGTGTTGCAACAATTGTGTTCAGCGCCGTCATTGCTTTACTGCAATTTGCTGAAGAACCCACTGCACGGAATTCAAATTTATTCCCTGTAAATGCAAACGGGCTTGTTCTGTTTCTATCGGTATTATCTAAAAGCAGATCAGGGATTTTATTATGAATATCCAACTTCAAATCTGCTTTATCCAGATCGTCAAAAGTATTCTCATCCACTCTTTTTTCTATTTCATCAAGCACACTTCTTAATGCAGTGCCAACAAAAGCAGAAATAATTGCTGGCGGGGCTTCATTTGCTCCAAGGCGGTGATCGTTGTTTGCACTTGCAATAGTTGCTCTCAGCAAGTCAGCATATTCATGTACGGCTTTAATTGTATTAATAAAAAATGTGAGAAATAATAAATTGTTTCTCGGTGTTTTGCCCGGACTTAATAAGTTTTTTCCGGTATCGGTGCCCATGCTCCAGTTGTTATGTTTTCCACTACCGTTCACTCCTGCAAAAGGTTTTTCGTGAAAGAGCACTCTCAGATTATGACGCCTTGCCACTTTCTCCATCACATCCATCAATAAACAATTATGATCAACTGCAACACTTGCTTCTTCAAACATCGGAGCACATTCAAATTGACCGGGCGCAACTTCATTATGTCTTGTTCTTAATGGAATTCCCAGTTTATGGCTCTCTGTTTCAAAGTCAATCATATAATTAAATATCCGTTCCGGTATAGAACCAAAATAATGATCTTCTAATTGCTGGCCTTTACTTGGGTAATGTCCCATCAATGTTCTTCCGCAAATACTCAGATCAGGTCTGCTTAAAAACAATGCTTCATCCACTAAAAAATATTCCTGCTCCCAGCCAAGTGTTGCAGTAACCTTCGTTACATTTTTATCAAAATATTGGCAAACCGGAACCGCTGCCTGATCTAATAATTGTAATGATTTTAAAAGGGGTGCTTTATAATCAAGTGCTTCACCAGTGTAAGAAACGAATATAGTTGGTATGCATAAAGTTTTTCCGCCGCCGAGTTCCATAATAAATGCAGGGGAAGTTGGATCCCATGCTGTATATCCTCTTGCTTCAAATGTGCTTCTTATTCCGCCACTTGGAAATGAGGATGCATCGGGCTCCTGTTGCACTAAACTTCCGCCTGAAAATGTTTCCACTCCTTTTGCAGTGCCTGAGGGTGTGAAAAAGCTATCATGTTTTTCTGCTGTTGCTCCTGTTAACGGCTGAAACCAGTGTGTGTAGTGCGTTGCACCTTTACTTATTGCCCATGATTTCATGCTTGCTGCTACCTGGTCAGCAATTTTGCGATCAATCTTTTGCCCCATCTGAATGGAAGTTTTCACACTGTAATAAGCTTCCTCGCTCAAATGTTTCCGCATAATTTCATCGCTGAAAACGTTAGATCCGTAATATTCCGAAATACGATTTGATGGAGGTTTTACCTCAACAGTCTTTCTGTTAAGCACCTGTTCCATAGCAGAAGTTCTTGAATTAAGCATAAAATTTTGTAGTTTTTGATGTTTAACGCAAAAATAAATGAAGTATTTATATCAGGTAGGTTAAAAAATGTGTATTTCTCCACAAATAAGACACATATTTATTATTTTAATTTAAAAATTGCTAGATAAGCCCGTACTTCACATTACCTTCTCTTCCTTCATAAACTCATTGCGTATTCCATCAGTAATGTCTTTTTCAGTTATTACATAACTTTGGTTGGCAACTGCTTTAAGAGAAGCGTAATGCACAATATTTAAAATAGAAGAACCGCTTATTTCATATTTATCGGATAATTTTCGGAAATCAATATTTTTATCGCAAATAATTTTTTCAGGTAATGTTTTTTGCCAGATATCATAATGTTCATTTGCGTTGGGCATCGGAAAATAAATAAGCGCATTGAAACGGCGCAGGAATGCAGGATCAAGATTATTTTTAAAATTGGAGGCAAGAATTATTAACCCGGGAAAATCTTCAACCCTTTGCAGCAAATAAGAAATTTCCTGATTTGCATATTTATCGTTAGATGATTGAACGGTTGTTCTTTTTCCGAACAGTGCATCACCTTCATCAAAAAATAATATCCAGTTTTTATTTTCTGCTTTAGCAAATATTTTTTCAAGATTCTTTTCTGTTTCACCAATGTATTTTTACACTACCTGTGATAAGTCAACACGGTAAACTTCTTTATTAAACTGTTTACCAAGTAAAGAGGCTGTTACTGTTTTTCCAGTTCCGGGGGGTCCGTAAAATAAAACACGATAACCGGGTTTTATTTTTCTTGAAATATTTTTATCTAATGCTAATTCGACATTATACTCCAGCCAAATTTTAATATCGTTAATTTGTTCGGCAGTTTGCTGATGCAATACAAGGTCATTCCATTCCATTTTAGTTGTGAGATGTTTTGCCGGAAATTCAGGCGAGAATTTTGGCCTTGCAATTTTGCCAAATAAAATTTTATCAATCCATTCCTGAGATAAAATAAGTTTACCGCTCATTTGAGGCTCACCGGTTTTTACATCTTCAAGCCATAGTATAGAATGTTTATAGAAAAAATGTTCTTCAGAAAAAATATTTTGGATTTCCAATCTTTTTGATATATCATTTCCTGCAAGAATAAATAAAACGGTTTCTCCTGTTGGCATCATGCCACGGTTATTACCTGATTTAACTCCGCCAAATTCGGGCAATTCCCCGCCTTGCTGAAAATATTTCTGAATGATTGCATCGAAAAAATTAGGTTGAATATGCGGTGCTAAAGCAATTAACAATGTAACCTGTTCTTCAACATTATATTTGCCTGACAAAAATGATTGGTTGAAATGACCGTTAGCGGAAAATGTTTCATTTTTTTCATTTGATAAATAAGTTCTGAGCCGCTCAGATATAATTTCATTAAGCAGCGCTAATTCATCCTGCAAAATATGCAACCTGTCTGTTTGCATTATGATCTGATTTGTCACCATGTTTTTAAACACTTTATTTTCTTAAATGAAATATTTCCACCATCACAGGAATATTCATATTTACAATAACCCACTTCAGGATTTTCTTTCTTATTGGGTCGCTGTACATGAATTTCGATTTCCGTAAAAAATACCAACATATCTTCACCGGATTTTAATAATATCCTGCATCCTTTCATCCCCTTTTCATCGAAACATTTAAAGCTTTCAGGCACTACCCCTAATATTTTATCGGGCATTTCTGTTTCCAGAAAGTGTTTTGCTGCTGCCCAGGTGAGGTCTTTTGAATCGCTAAATGTAGGGCAGTTTTTATTTATACCACCATTTTCTTCTTTCTGAATTACAGGCGAAAAAAATTGTGAGGTTGTAGAGTTTTCTTTTTTATATATTTTATTTGAAAACATATTTTATATTGTGAATGATATTTTCAAAAAATTTATGAACTACCCTTTAATTTTTTAATTACAGCAGTATCATCATTGCTTTCCCAAACGGATTTTAGAATGGAAATTAATCTGCTTTTCTCCTGCGGAGGAATTTTTTCAATTGTCAACTCTGATTGTGCATTTACCCAATCTCTTATTTCATTATCATCCGTAAAGCTGTATGGTTTTCTTAAACCTGTTATTGTTTTTTTATCCGATGAATCTTTTTTGTAAGGGAAGGAACGGCTATACTTTTCGCATTCAGAAATATCTAAAATTGCAGGGCTTGCAGTTTCACTTTGATTCACAGGAATTCCTGTTGTGGCATCTCTTTCATCATAGTATTCAATAATTCCTTGCTGTTCGTCAACAGGTAAATTTCTGAAATTACCAGGCCTGCATCTATTGAGCAATTCTTTTAAACTTTCAGCAAATCTATCAGCGGTTACAAAGAAAAGAGGTAATTCAGAACCAAAATAAGCGCCTAATGCGTTTGAAGTAGTATCTTCCGCAGAAAATCTTGACTTCGGTTCTGCATTTAATTCATGTTCTCTTCCTTTTTTTGTTGCATAAGCGTTCGTCATTTTTGTTGCTATGTACATCAGCTGATAAAAATGGCGCATATCTATCATTCCACATTGGCAAGTAATTAAATATCTCGGATTTAATTGTGTTGTCTCCTTTGAATCAGCATTTGATTTTTTTGTAGTATCAAAATTCGCATAAACTGATTGCCCGCCTGTCATTTCTACAAACTCTTCGTAAGTTGAAGCATCTTCGACTAATACTTTTGCATTTTTTAAAATCTGGTTGAGTGTGCCGATTTGATTTTTTTCTGCTTTTGTAAATCTTTGAATTTTTTTTGTACTGATATTTCCATTTTGCTGCACCACATGTGTTAATTCATGCGCTAATAATTTTTTTCCATTTTCAGTTTCAGGGTTAAATTGATTTTGATTGAACACAATATGATTGTCTGTTGTGTATGCTAATGCATTAATACCTTGCGCTGATCTTGCGGCAGGTTGGTCTGTATGAATTTTTACGTTGCTGAAATCATGACCAATGCGTTCAGAAAAGAATTGATTTGTTTCTGATGTTAAGTTATTTCCGCTTCCGTTTAAGCCGGTGACGTAATTTTCTAATCCTATACCTGATTCGGTTTCCAGATTATTATTCTGTTTGCGTTGTAATTTTTCTTCTTTACTACAAGTTGCACATTTTCTATTTAATAGGATATCTTTAGCAGCATTAATTTTTAGGAATAATATCGGGAATTACAATAGCACCAAAATCATAGTTTGAAGTATTAAATAAATCTGGGTTATCATATTCCAGATAACTATCAATGGCTGCTTGTGTTGAACTATTTGCAGCTCCTGATGCCTGTTCTATTCGCATACCTGCACTGAGGTAAAAACTCAGAAACCTGCTGTGTATATCCAATACATCACTTTCACGGTATTTTAGTGTTGCTGAGCGGTCTAAGTATATTTGTCGAAACGCTCCGGTATCAGGTGATGGAGAACTTAAGTCAGGTATATCAAAACGATTTTTTCCCGTATATATAATAGAAGGTTTAGGTAAATGCCGTAGTCTCAAATCTATATGTTTTAATTCTCCGTTTTCATCGGGACTTTTTTGAATTTTATTCCTGACAGGGCGGAAAAATGTATTTGAATTATTTCCACTTTTACCCTGCACAACCTGTTCTGCAACAGCATCTGCTTCTTTTTCATACCGATCATCCGGATTATTAATTTCAAGTTTAGGTTGAAAAAATAAATCCTGCTTTTTTGATGCAATATTTTTATTTTGATATGTTGATGCAGCAAACATTTTTATAAATTTCGATAAATATCCCTGTACCTGAAAACTTCTTTTGAATAATCTTTTGCAAAAGTATAATGATCAATATCTTTCTTATTGCTTAATGCTTTGTTTACATTCCCCTGTCCGCAATTGTAGGCAGCTGTAATTGCTCTTTCAAAAAGAATTGCAGATAATTTTTTATCCCATCCCTTTTGTATTAAATATTTTCTCTTTTCTTCCAATACATTAACTGCTTTTATTGCAGTTTTTAATGGGTCCTGCCAATCGCCTGCATTTATGAATACCGGATAAGAGCCGGTATCAATTTGCCAGAAACCAAAACCGTGATATTGTTTTTCTTTTTCTCCCGTGCGCTTGCCATAATCGCCTTTCATTTTTAAACAAATGTCATTATAAGAAAACCCCTGGTTGTAATATTTTGCGAATAAAAAACCTGTTTCCCGTGCAC
>JACMJP010000072.1 GCA_014380545.1 Chitinophagales bacterium
CTGCCAATGCTGAACCATGTGATGGGTTTTCCAACAACTATTATTTTAAACCGCAATCATGACATTGTTGAAATTTATACAGGCTTCAGCGGACCCGCTACCGGAAATCTTTTTATTGAATATCAAATAGAATTTCAAAACAAACTTGATCAACTTCTGAAATAAATAAATTTATTTCTTAAAGACCTGCACAATGTATGAATGTAAGTTCTTAACAAAAAATCCCTAAGTAAAAAAAAATCTTGCAAGCATGGGGCGAATAAAATATCTTTGCGACTCTAAATTTAAAAAGACTGACCCATGGTGTAACTGGCAACACGTCTGATTTTGGTTCAGAAGAGTCTAGGTTCGAGACCTAGTGGGTCAACATTTTAAATCTTAAAACCTCCGTAACCTGATAGTTTTTGGAGGTTTTTTTATTTGATGATGGGAATTTTTTAATGATAGTTTAAAGTACGGAGGTTTTCCTTTATTTTTGCACCCCTGCTTGTAGCAGGCAAGCCTCAAAAACGAAAAAACCGGATGGTAACCAATGATGTAAAGCTGTTTTCAGGAACCACATCCAGATATCTTGCAGAAAAAATAGCTGATTATTACGGGCAACCATTAGGAAAAGTTGTTATTGACAGATTTAGCGACGGGGAGTTTCAACCGAACATTTTAGAATCAGTTCGGGGAAGTTATGTGTTCTTTATTCAATCTACATTTTCACCAAGTGATAACCTGATGGAATTGCTGCTTTTGATTGATGCTGCTAAAAGAGCATCAGCAACATATATTACAGCAGTAATACCCTATTTTGGTTTAGCAAGGCAGGACAGGAAAGATAAGCCAAGGGTTTCTATCGGCAGCAAATTAGTAGCAGAATTATTAACTGCAGCAGGGGCAAACAGAGTGGTTACGATGGATCTGCATGCTGATCAGATACAGGGTTTTTTTGATATACCTGTTGACCATTTGAGTTCAACGGCTATTTATGTTCCATATATAGAAGAAAATCTTGACCTTGAAAATGTAATTTTTGCTTCACCGGATGTTGGCAGCACAAAACGCAACAGAAAATATGCAATGCACTTTAACGCTGAGCTTGTTATATGTGATAAGTATAGAAAGAAAGCAAATGAAGTTGCTGAGATGACTGTGATAGGAGATGTAAAAGACAGGGATGTTATTATGATAGATGATCTTGCTGATACAGGAAAAACTTTGGCAAATGCAGCAAACATCATGAAACAAAAAGGTGCAAAAACAGTGAGGGCATTTTGTACACATCCTGTTTTGAGTGGTAATGCATATGAAACAATTGAAAATTCAGGATTGGAAGAGTTAGTTGTAACAGATACGATTCCGTTGAAGCGGGAATCATCAAAAATAAAAGTATTATCGTCAGCAAAATTATTTGCCAGAGCGATACGCAATACACACGAACATAGAAGTATCAGTTCGTTATTTCTTAATAATTAAAAAATAAAACGATGCAAACATTAACCATCGAAGGAAAAGTAAGAGCAAACATTGGAAAAAACGCTTCCAACGCAAGCAGAAATAATCACACTATACCATGTGTATTATATGGTGGCGGAGTAAATGTAAATTTTGAAACAACAGAAAAAGCAGTGCGTCATTTAATTTATACTCCTAATTTTTATAAGGTGAGTTTGAATATTGACGGTGCAACACATGAAGCATTTATGCGGGAAATTCAATTTCACCCGGTATCTGATAAAGTATTGCATATAGATTTTTTGAAATTAAATCCTTCAAAAAAAATAATTATTGAAGTTCCTGTTAAATTAATTGGTCAGGCCGAGGGCGTTAAAGCGGGAGCTAAAATGGTACAGAAGATCCGTAAAATAAAAGTGAAAGCATTTCCGCAGGATCTTGTAGACGCAATTGAATTAGATGTTACACCGCTTGAAGTTGGAAAATCAATACGTATTGGTGAGATTAATGTTCCAAATGTTGAAATACTTGGGACTAAATCAATGCCTGTTGCGAGTTGTTTAATTCCGAGAGTATTGAAAGTGGAGGAAACAAAACCTGAGGCTGCGGCTGCCGCAACTCCTGCAGCAGGTGCTGCCACACCTGAGGCTACAGCTGAAAAGAAAGACGATAAGAAAGATAAGAAATAATTTTTTTACTTAAACGAAGCAATTTCTAATTTAGCAAATTATGAAATTGCTTCGTTTTTTATTGCCCGGAAAAAAAGCAGAAAAAGAAACACTTGATACTTCCATGAAATATTTAATTGCAGGTTTGGGGAATTACGGAATTGAGTATGTGAACACAAGACATAATATTGGTTTTGATGTAATAGATTTTTTGGCTAGGGAAAAAGAAATTTTATTTTCTTCTAAAAGGTACGCTGATGTTACTGAGTTTAAATTGAAAGGAAAAATATTTATTCTTATTAAACCCACAACATATATGAACCTGAGTGGCAAAGCAGTGAAATACTGGATGGAAAAAGAAAGGATTTTACCCGAAAACTTATTAGTGATAACAGATGATAAGAATTTGCCCATCGGTAAATTGCGTTTGAGAAAAAACGGAAGTGATGGCGGGCATAATGGTTTAAAAAATATTAACGAAATATTAATGCACAGTAATTATCCGAGACTGCGATTTGGAATAGGAAATGAATTTGCAACAGGAAAGCAGGTGGATTATGTTTTAGGTAAATGGGAAAAAGATGAGAATAAAATTGTAACCGAAACAATAAAAAAAGCTGCTGATGCTGTTATATCTTTTGCTTTGGAAGGAATTGAAAGTGCGATGAATAAATTTAATTGATAACTTATCTTTGCGGCGAATATGAAAATATTTTGTGTGGGCAGAAATTATGTTGATCATGCTAAGGAATTGAATAATCCCATTCCTGATGCGCCAGTAATTTTTATGAAACCCACCACTGCAATTTTAAAAGGAAAGGATTTTTATCTGCCTGATTTTTCAAAGGATATGCATTATGAATGTGAACTTGTTTATCGCATTTGTAAAAACGGAAAATATATTGATGAGCAATTTGCATCAAAATATGTGGATGCTGTAACAGTTGGAATTGATTTTACTGCAAGAGATGTACAGCAAAATCAAAAAACAAAAGGTTTGCCCTGGGAGATTGCCAAGGCATTTGATAACTCTGCCGTACTCGGCAAATGGGTTGATATAAGCAACGTAAGCCATAAATCTTCCATCAAATTTATGATGCAGAAAAACGGAGAAACTGTTCAGCAGGGTGATTCGTCTTTGATGATCTATTCGATAAAAAAAATAATCAACTATTTGTCTCAATTTTTCACTTTACAACAAGGAGATTTAATTTATACCGGAACACCTGCAGGAGTGAGTGCCGTAAAAATTGGTGACAAATTGGAAGGCTATTTAGAGAGTGAAAAAATGTTTGAGGTTGAAGTAAAGTAATAAGTTATGAGCAGGAAAATAATTTTTATTAAAATAGATTGCGGGTGATCCCGATAGTTATCGGAACGCAATGACACTTCGACGGAAGCTGTCATGCCGGACCCGATCCTGCATCTAAATAACAAATTGTCAAAAAAAATAAAATCATAATTCAGAAATAACTTCATGGCACAACCATCAATATTGGAAATAACAGATAAAAAGATATTAATAGATGCTTATCGTTTAATGTTCACAAGCAAAACGATGAGTGAGTTATTTAATGAATATAAAACTACCTGCATTTTTGTACATGCAAATTCAAGAGGGCATGAAGCAATTCAATTAGCTGTTGGTATGCAATTAAAAAAATGTGATTGGGCAAGTTTATATTATCGTGATGACAGTATTTTAATGGGAATGGGTTGGCAGCCTTATGAAATTATGTTGCAGCAAATGGCAAAAAAAGATGATCCCTTTTCAGGAGGAAGAAATTACTATTGCCATCCGAGTTATAAGGGAAATGATTTCCCGCAGATGATACATCAATCATCAGCAACAGGTATGCAGGCAATTCCAACTACAGGCATTGCACAGGGAATTCAATATTTGGAAAAACAAAATTTATTACAAACAGCTAAAGAAAATCCTTTAGTTATTTGTTCACTTGGCGATGGAAGTATGACGGAAGGTGAAGTGAGTGAAGCATTACAATTTGCAGCATTAAAACAATTACCTATTATTTATTTAGTACAGGATAATGATTGGGGAATTTCTGTTTCAGGTGATGAAGCAAGAACAATGAATGCGTATGAATATGCCGCAGGATTTAAAGGATTAAAAAGAGTGCAGGTTGACGGAAGTAACTTTTTAGAAAGCTGGAAAGTAGTTGAAGATGCAATTGACTTTGTAAGAATAAGTCGTAAGCCAATTCTTATTCATGCAAAAGTTCCATTACTCGGTCATCATACAAGTGGAGTGCGGATGGAAATGTACAGAACAGAAGAAGATATTGCAGAACATAGAAAAAGAGATCCGCTTCCCAAACTCAGAAATTTATTATTGGAATTAGATATTCATGATGATGAAATTTTAGAAATAGAAGAAAGAACTGCAAAAGAAACAAGGGAAGCATTTTTAAGAGTACTTGCTTCACATGATCCCGATCCTTCAACTGTTGAATTGCATGAATTTGCACCAACACCAATTACTGAAGAAAAAGGAATTCGTGAACCGGAAGGTGTAACAGAAAAAACAATAATGGTTGATGCTGCATTATTTGCAATGGATGAAATATTACATGATCATCCTGAAGCAATTTTATATGGACAAGATGTTGGAAGAAGACTTGGAGGTGTATTCAGAGAAGCTGCTATGCTTGCAGAAAAATATGGCGATCACAGAGTATTCAATACAGCCATTCAGGAAGCATATTTAGTTGGTTCTACTTTAGGCATGAGTGCCGTGGGTGCAAAACCAATTGTTGAAATTCAATTTGCTGATTATATATGGGCAGGTGTAAATCAACTGGTGAGTGAATTATCAAAATCATATTATCTAACAAATGGAAAATGGAATTGTCAATCAATAATTCGTATTCCTATTGGTGCTTATGGAAGTGGCGGTCCTTATCATTCAGGTTGTATTGAATCATCCATTCTTGCAATTAAAGGAATTAAAGTTGTATACCCGAGTAATGCAGCAGATATGAAAGGATTAATGAAAGCTGCGTTTTATGATCCAAATCCTGTCGTCATGTTTGAACATAAGGGTTTATACTGGAGCAAAGTAAAAGGAACAGAAGCAGCAAAAAATATTAATCCATCAAGAGATTATATTATTCCGTTAAGCAAAGCAAGAATATTTCAGCATGCAAACGAAGAAAAAATAAACAACGGAGAAAGTATTGTTGTAATTACTTACGGCATGGGAGTACATTGGTCATTAAATGCAAGTAAAAAATATCCCGGGCAAATTGAAATACTTGATCTAAGAACATTATATCCTTACGATTGGGAAGCGATAGAAACATCTGTAAAAAAACACAATAAAGTTTTTGTACTCACTGAAGAACCAATTATGAATTCATTTGCACAAGCACTTGCCGGAAGAATAGGTTCTGAGTTGTTTAAATATCTTGATGCGCCCGTTCAATTACTCGGTGCAAAAAATCTTCCTGCAGTTCCATTAAATTCAGGATTGGAAAAAGCAATGCTTCCAAATGCAGATAAAGTTGGTGCGGTGATGGAAGAGTTGTTGAATTGGTAACACAGAGTATTACATCAATTTAATATTTCACACAATTCTTCATTATTTTTCCTGACACTATTGTTACAAACTTATAATGTGTATTCCCGCATTTGAAAATTTTACACATATCTTTATGATACCTAAAATAAAAAATGTATGAAAAAAACATTACTCCTCACAATCCTCGCTTTTTCATTTTCTGTATTTTTAATTACCAAAACAAACGCACAACTTGCAGGAACATCTGTTTTTTTGCAAGGGCAATATGTTGAAGTTGGTATCTCTGAATGCGGTGTGCATGGTACTGCAGAAGAACCACCTACTGGTCCGTATGGTGAATATCACGGAATTAATACAAATGGACTTGGTTTTATAGCAGATCATGAAAAAGATGGTTGGGATGCTTCCATCATCGGTCCAAATTTCTGTGGTGACTACTTTACTCCTGGTTCTCCTGAAGAAGGCTGGGCTATTCAATATGGCTCATATATTTATGAAAATCACTATGTAGGATGTTCTGGCTACGGAGGTACTGATCCCGGCACAGCAGATATACCTGGCTCAATCATCAGTTACACTGATACATTAGGTATTAAAACCGCTGTTTGGGAAGGAACTCTTGTTGATGGTGATCTGGATATTACAATCCAGCAGTCCACTATTTTACCTGACACCGCTTTGTTCTTTATCCTCGAAGTTAAAATAACAAACAATAGTGCAACAGATCTTATAGATTTTTATTATACCTACAATGTTGACCCTGATCAGGATGTAGATTTTTGTGGTGATTATAGTACTACAAATACTATCGTAAATAATTTTCCTTTAAGTGATACGGCACAGGTAACAGCCCTAGGTATAGCATGTGGCTGTTTCTTTTCTTTATCATCATTAGATGAAAGAGCAAGAGTAAGCTATGGTAATTTTTACATTTCACCCGCAACACCTGCAGGTGCCTGGGCCGGCGATACGGGCGAAGGCTATAGTAATACTGGCACTACTGACTGTGATTGTGCAGTTCAAATCAGTTATAAATTAGATATTGCTGCAGGCGCTACAGAAACTGTTTATTATGCAAGAGCATTTATGCCTGAAGCGTCACCGATGGCACTAACATATATTCACGAAAATCTTGAAACTCCTTTTGAAATATTTGCAGGTGGTGCAGACATTACTGAAGATGGTGCAGCACAAATTTGTTCAGGTTCAAGCATTGATCTTGAAATTGAAAGTTCTGATGAGTATATATGGACATGGGAACCTGCAACATATTTATCTACTTCAACAGGAACATCTGTAACAGCAACACCTCTTGAGACTATTACTTATACTCTTACAGGAACTTCTACAGATGATATTTTATATACCACAATTAATATTAATGTAATTCCTGAAATAGAATTATCATTACTATCTTCTGCATCTCTTTCTGATGAACCAACAGGAACCGCAAGTGCATCAGTTATTGCAGGCGGGCTTGAACCATTCACTTATGTATGGAGTAACGGAGAAACAACTGAAA
>JACMJP010000073.1 GCA_014380545.1 Chitinophagales bacterium
CTATGTTTTTCTATTTCAGTAGATGATTTTATTTTTACAAGCAAGTGAAAATGGTTTTTTAGTAAACAATAAGCATATACATCAAGAACCGGAAATAAATAATATCTTATCTTTATTCAAAAAGAAAGCATAATTCCTTTCTTCAATAAAAAGATTATCTTTATTATTACCATGATGATAGACATGATAAAAATTATCGGGTTCTAATTTTTGATAATAATCCATTTATAAGTTATTTATTCGTTTTAATTTAATTTTATTTTAATACCTAACAGGTTTTAGAAACCTGTTAGGTATTATAAAATAAATCCTTTAATAAATCTTCCTCCACAATCTCCGGTAATGTTACTTTTAAATTTTTTGTCCTTTCCATTTCTCTTTTAATTGCAAACATGGCCTCTTTATTTCTTGCCCAGCTTCTTCTTGCAATGCCATTATTTACATCCCAGAAGAGCATTTGCTGTAAATTATTTCCCGCTTCATCACTTCCGTCCAGCACCATGCCAAAGCCGCCGTTAATTACCTCTCCCCACCCAACTCCTCCACCGTTGTGAATACTCACCCATGTGGCCCCACGAAAGGCGTCGCCAATAACATTTTGTATCGCCATGTCAGCAGTGAATTTGCTGCCGTCGTAAATATTGCTCGTTTCCCTGTAAGGAGAATCTGTTCCTGACACGTCATGGTGGTCTCTGCCGAGCACTACAGGAGCAGAAAGTTTTTTATTTCTTATCGCATCATTAAATGCCCTTGCAATTTTTATTCTCCCCTCTGCATCAGCATATAAAATTCTGGCCTGTGAACCGACAACAAGTTTGTTTTCCATTGCAGAACGGATCCAATTAATATTATCTGAGAGTTGCAATTTAATTTCATCAGGAGCTGTTAAATAAATTTCTTCCAAAACTTTTGCAGCAATTTCATCTGTTAAACGCAGATCTTTTTCATCATTACTGCAGCATACCCACCTGAAGGGGCCAAACCCGTAATCAAAACACATGGGCCCTAAAATATCCTGCACATAACTGCTGTAAATAAATTCCCCTTTCTCATTTAAAATATCAGCCCCTGCTCTTGATGCTTCCAGTAAAAAGGCGTTCCCGTAATCAAAAAAATACATGCCTTTTGCTGTTAACTTATTTATCGCCGCTGCGTGTTTTCGCAAACTTGCATATACTTTTTCTTTAAACAAAACAGGCTCATCACGCATCATTTTTTTGCTTTCTTCAAAGCTTAGCCCAACAGGATAATACCCGCCTGAGAAAGGATTGTGCAGAGAAGTTTGGTCGCTGCCCATGTCAATGCTGATATTCTCTACTGCTAATTTTTCTAATAGGTCAACAACATTTCCCTGATAAGCCAATGAAACAGCTTCTTTATTTTTTCTTGCCACTTCAATACGTGTAATTAAAGAAGACAAATCATCAAACACTTCATCCACCCAGCCCTGTTCATGTCTTTTATTTGTTGCATCAGGATTTATTTCAGCCACCACACAAATTCCTTTTGCTATGACTGTAGCCTTTGCCTGTGCCCCGCTCATGCCACCAAGACCAGCAGTAACAAAAATTTTTCCTGTACAATCCATTGCTTTTGGATCTATTTTTCTTGCCGCATTTAATACAGTAATATTTGTTCCATGTACTATTCCCTGCGGGCCAATATACATAAATGAACCCGCAGTCATCTGACCGTATTGTGTTACACCCAATGCATTAAATTTTTCCCAATCATCCTGTTTGGAATAATTCGGTATCATCATCCCGTTTGTAATTACAACACGTGGCGCATTTTTGTTTGAAGGAAATAATCCGAGTGGATGACCTGAGTATAATACAAGAGTTTGTTCATCTGTCATGGTTGCCAGATATTGCATGGTTATTAAGTATTGCGCCCAATTTTGAAAGACAGCGCCGTTGCCACCGTATGTAATTAATTCATGCGGATGCTGCGCTACTGCATGGTCTAAATTATTCTGCAACATTAGCATGATACATGCCGCCTGTTTTGAATGATGCGGATAATCCTGATAATGTCTCGCCTGTATCTCATAATCCGGGCGAAAACGGTACATATAAATTCGTCCGTATGATTTTAATTCGTCTGCAAATTCCGCAGCAAGTATGTGATGAAATTTTTTCGGAAAATATCGCAATGCATTTTTTATTGCGAGAATTTTTTCATCCCTGTTTAAAATGTCTTTTCGCTTAGGTGCGTGATTGATTTTTAGGCCATATTCCTTTAAAGCCGGTAATTGGGATGGAATCCCCTCTAAGATTTGATTTTGAAAAACAGACCGTTCCTCCTTTCCTGTCATTTGCATGCATATCGGTTATGCCGGCAAATTTACTATAAGCTTATTTCTTTAACACTGCTTTGCTTTAACTGGCACAGTGTTTGGCTTGGGGCAAACAAAATTGTTTTTATGAAAAAAATGTACTACCTGGTAGCCCTTGTTTCGGTTTCTGTATTCCTGATCTCGTGTGACGACGACGATGCCCCATATTATGATGTGCGTGATGAATACGCTGGCAGATATGGCGTGGATGATTATTGCGATATAGGCGTTTCTGATTATGTACTGGATATTTATAAATCAGATTATGATGATGAGATCGTTTTTGGATTTCCTGGGTTATTTGAATCCGGCATGGATGTATATGCAATTGTAACGGGAATGAAAATTATTATCCCCATCCAGCAGTTCCATGTTTCAACGTTCCCCGACATATTTTATGAATTTTCAGGCAGTGGCAGCCTTGAAGATAGTGTGCTTACTGTGGAATACCAGGTGTTAACTGTACAAAACGGATTGATCACAGACGATGTGGACTGCAGTGCAAAAATGATCAGGGAATAAATTTTTAATGCTGAATGAGAAATTGTTTGACAGAAAACATCCCCTTGTTTTGCACAGAAATAAAATAAATTCCTTCCGCTATATTTTTTATATCAATAATATCCAGGGAAGATTTTATTTGCCGGGAGAAAATAATTTTCCCGGTTACATCATATAATTTGATCTCTGCATCATAAAAATTGTTTGTGAGTACTATTTTATCTGATGCGGGATTTGGAAAGATCTGAAAGAGAAGGCTCTTGTCCATTTCAGTATGATCCCATAAGCCTCTGTCAAATACAACAAGTCCTGCAGTTTCAGTACCGATCCATATATTATTTTCACTATCCACAGCAATTGTATTTATTAAATTATCTGGCAGGGGAGAATTAGAAGTATCGTAATTTGTCCATTCCGTTTCATCAAAGATGGATATACCCGCATAATTCAACGCTATGACGCCCAAGCCACTCTCATCAATTGCAATATCGCTGACATCAACATCGGGAATGCC
>JACMJP010000074.1 GCA_014380545.1 Chitinophagales bacterium
GTTATAACACAGCTCCTGTAATATCAAATGTCCCAATTGCGGAAGCTTCAGTTGGCGAAGTGCTTAATTTTAACCTTGCAGCATACGATAGCGACGGCGATGTATTAAAGTATTCATTTTTTGATTCTGAACTTTCAGGTTATGAATTTCCTGCTGATGTTGAGGTATTGCCTGTTTGTGAACCAAATGAGTTAACTATAGATGCTATATCAGGAGATATAAAATGGAATACTCCCTGTAAAGAAGGGATTTTTTTATTACCCGTTTTAATTGATGAATACCGTGACGGAAATTTAATAAGCAGTATACAAGTATATGTACTTATTTATGTGGGTGTTAATTCAGGAGTTGCAATTACAAATACTAATGCGCAGCCAGATTTGAATGTTTATCCGAATCCGGCAAGTGAATTAATAACTATAAATTTCCCCGAACAAACAAATTTTATTCACATATTAAATTTAAATGGGAGTATGGTTAGGGTAATATCTGTTTCTGAATTTCATGAGCAGGCATTAAATATAAAAAATATTATCTCAGGTATATATATGATAAGATGTTATGGGAATTATGGGGTATCAACATCCACTTTTATAAAGCTGTAAATTTTAATTTTACAATACATTCATTCATTAAAAAATTATCGCAAATATCATTGTGGCTTACAGCAGGTATACTGCTAACCTATTTGGTTTCATTTTATGGAATTGTTATTTGGGTTAGAAATCAGGAAGGCGCATGGCCTAAATATGGAGTGTCTGATTCGGGTGAATATGATTTCGGAATATTTGATAAAATTTTTAATTTTTCCCTCACTGCTTTTTTAGGACTAGCGTTTTTATCTGCAGTATTTTATTTAATGAGAGGCAAAATTGGATTTGTTATAGGAATAATTCTTTTTGTCTTTCTGTTTTTTACAGTTCATTTTGGTTATGACCCTTTTATTGAATGGTTTTTAGACTAGGCTTTACTTCCATATTACTTTAATAAAAGATCTCTTTTTCCTGTAAGTTCACCCTTATCATTTCTTTCAGGATAAATAACGTAACTGAAATAATCTTGCTCCGGTGCGTTTAATGTTTTTGAAGCAATTAATTTTATAAAATTCGGATCGTCATTGAAATTATATTCTTCCAGCCAGTATTCATCTTTATTTTCTTCCTTCACTGTTATGTGAATATGAGCAGGACCTTCCGTGTTCGGATATGCAGCAGGTTTTACAGTTGTAAATTCATATTTTCCATCTGCACCGGTTTTCATCCATCCTCTTATATAACCATGTCTTTTGCCGTTTCCTGTTTCATTTCCCTTTTTTGCATATATACCTTTTGCATTTGTATTATAAACATAAATAATTACATCTTCAGCAGGCGTTTTTTTATCACTCCTGTAAACAATTCCGCTAATTGTAATTCTTTCGCCGGGTTCATCATGCGGAGCTATGGTAGTTTTCCAGTTAATATCTGCAGGTGCTTCAAGTGCCCCGCACCATTCGCAATCGGGAAGAACAGTTGAACTTCCGTTTGCTGTTGCAGTTGATTGCGTATTGTTTTTATTACAGGCAACAATTGTAAGAAAAAATGCTGTAATTAAAATATGCATATATCAAAATTAAATGTGATTTGAATGCGGCATTGTTAATGCGAAATTAAAAGTTGTTAAAACATCCCGTCATAAGAATTAAGAATTTATTTATGATAAATGCTGATAATCACTGCTTCTAATCACGGGACTCTTCATCACCGAAACGGGCGATTCAGAGTGACGATTAACAAAGGTGTGCAGTTTTTCAATTTTAATTTATTTTTTGACCCTTCTCCTGTCTTCCCTCACTAGGCAAGATGTTTCTAAACATATGAATAAACTTTTGAAGGAAATATTTAATGTTAAGATGTTGCGATTATTTTTAAACAACAATTAACAATGGAGGTTGGAAAAAAGAAAAAGAAATGTCTCTCCATGTGGAGGGAGAGATAAAAGAGAGGGTCAGAATTCAATTTTAATTATCATAAGAATTGATGCATCTCCTCGCTCATCGTCATACTGATCCCGATAGTTATCGGGAGGCGGTGGAAGCCTCTGTAGTCGGGCAGTATCTTTTTTCTTGATTTTTTATTCGCAGCCGTATTTATATATAATGGTGCTCATGAAATCGCTTCGGTAAGTTGGTTGCTTTTTTCATCAGAGAAAAAAGTGACAAACAAGTAAGAAGAAATTAATATTTTTATTTTAATGTTCTTTTGGCTTGAACCAAAAGAACCAAAAATTCAAGACTCCAAATTCTTTCCTTGAATTTTAATCAAACATTTTTCTGCCCCGAAACGCAAGCCGTTCCGCTGCGCTCCACTTCTGCATTTCTTCCTGCAAAAATGCCTCCGCTGCAAAAACTGTTTTAAAAATTCTACGGCAATAATTTGACGTCAAAAAGAATCCACTATTACTAAAACAAAATCCTGCGCCAGCATTTTCCCTCATGCATTATGAATAACAAAATATTTTACTTTCTGCAGAATGATAATTAGAGCGGGCAGCATGAAAAAAAGGCTGGCGAGCGAAGCCTTTGCAGCAGAGCAGCATCTTTTTTTCTTGATTTTTTGGGTTACTTTTTTCATCAAGGAAAAAAGTGACAAACAATGAATGAGAAAAAACCTTTTTATTCGCAAGTATATTTATTTACAATGGTGCTCATGAGATCGCTTCGCTAAGTTGCTTACTTTTTAGATATAAAAAGTAAAACCCTATGTCAATAATTTGATGTCGCCCAAATACACTTATTCATAAAATTTAAAACCTGCGCCAGCATTTTTATGTCCCTGGCTGGCATACCTGCCAATTACATAGTGTTATATTTTTAACTACAAATTTTATCAGCCTAAATAAATATTTTAACCCAAATATTTATTTATAATTGAACAAAAATCACTTTTTTTATACCCCTTAAGAGTGATTTTTGCCTCATTTAACCTATTTAATTTGGTTGATTGCTTTTCATGCATTTACATTTACAAATATTAATTAACCAAATAAATTAAATTTTATGTTTTCAAGAACCCTTTCATTTACTGCTGAAAGCAGTATTACTTTTCAATGTGGTAACAATGACGTTGAAATATATGTCAGCGGAACACCCCTCGGTAAAATAAACGCAAATTTTGCCGTAACAATTTATGTTTCTGTTGATGGATCGGGAAACAAGACCATTACAATGGATGAGATAACGAATACAGATTACCTGTATAATAACACTACAAACAGGACCATCCTCTTTAACCAGCAATATCAAAATAATAATTTACATGTTTCAAAATGCAGCTCTTCAAACAGGTTTGTAATAATAGGTACGGATGATGAACTTATGGGTATTTCGTGCCAGGGTGGTGATGATGCGGAAGAGTATTTTGACATTTCTTCTGCTATGAATTTTAAAGCGAAAATGGAACAGACAACAGTAAATAATCAAACCGTTAACAGGGTATTTGTAAGATACGGTCAGGACATAAAAGTACAATGCGGAACAAATCCTGTATGCGGATCAGCACTATTCTGTTATAAATGTTTAAGTTGATATTTTTGCGGAAGTATTTTTTTCTTCCACATGTTTTTTCATTTCTTCTTCTGTGGTGGTATTATTTATTTTACTATGCAGCCAGAAAGTTATTTCATCTGTCATGCTGAATTTATGGGCAGCATGTATGTTTTTTAAATTTTCTGCCTCGCATAGGAATTCCCGGAAGATATCTTTTTCAGATAATTTTTTTTCACCTATCAGTAGTTTTAGATATTTAACTGTCAGCTTTTCAAAACCGCTGAATTCCTTGCGCTGGGCTAAATACCTGTTCATATTTCTAAGCTGATGCTTTAAAAGTGCAATGTCACCTAATTCAAAATGTAATAAAAGTTCAAGAACAGATATATTGTGCTGCACATCAAGCCTTAACTCTGATTCAAAATTTAATACCCTTACAGCATATTTAAGGGCGTCATTGTATTTTGCAGACATAAAATACAATATGGCAATATTATAATAAAAAGAAACAATTCTTGATTGATGCAGCAACGATTCATAGCGGTTAATATTTTTATTGATATGAGGAACCAGTGACATCGCTTTTTTAAATCGTACAGAATTTATTAAATAAAGCAACTCGTAGAACATGGCGTCTTCAAAAACGGATATTTCATCTTTTTCAGTTTTTGGAACCAGGTTATAAATTGTGGAAATGATATCTTCAAAACCCTCATAATAACCGATTCTGTGGCATGCGGCAAGATAACTCATCAATGCATTGCGGTAACTTGGAAATGTATCATTTTTATATTCCGGAAATGTTTCAAAAAGGTCTATTATTTTTTTACAATAAATGTTTGCGCCTTCATGATCATTTTTAAAAGTGCAAATAAGCACATGGCTTCTCAAAAAATACCACTTCGATTTAAATGTAATAAGGTTGTGGTCGCCTTTTAAAATCACATCATTTTGCAGGCAATTAAATTCTTCAATTTCCTGATCACTTAGCAACTTTGGATTCACCCTGTATTTACACCACAACCTGTAAAATATAAATTTTAACTGTGTTTCGGTTTGCATATTTTTTAATAATGCAATTTCTTCTTTTTCTGCTGCCAATAAATATATTTCTACCCGCTCACTTCCCGAATCAAATTCAAACAAACCCTCCCTGTTGGTGATGCTTAACAATAAATGATCAGCGTCATGCTCTAATGCTATTTCCTTTGCTTTTTTTATTGCCTTACCCCTTAAAGAATGTAACCCTTTTCCGGCATATACAATTTCATCCTGCATCAGCTGAAGTATTTCAATTTGCGGATTTGTTTTAAAACTGAAGAGTCGCAGGCTTTTAATGATCATAGTGTGCAGGTGAACTTTCATTTGGGCAAAGGCAGATTTTGATACCACAGTTCTGAGTTTCATTTTTACTTTTCTCTCATCATATACCGCCATTTTATCCAGTATGGCGAATAGTTTAATACAATGTAAAAGTTCAGCGGTCTTATACCGGGAAGCATATAACCGGAAGCTTCTTTTCTCACTTTTGCTGAGGGATTTTATAAGTAAAAATAAATTATCTGCCGGGTGCATATTGTTCAGGATAAGACGACGAAAATAGCTAAAAATATTAAGAACGCTTAAATATTAAAGATATACGGAAGCGGACTGTTTATAGTAGCTGCGGAGGAAAAACATATTATAATAATATGAATATGAGCCTTGAACGCCTGATAATGCCCGCATTTTGTCACTTTGCATATTTTAAAATAAAATACATTTGAACTGCCACACTAAAATGAAACAACATGCTATTTATAAACGACACCAGTAAACTGGTGACCCAAAAAAATTTCTCAAGGAGAGAATGCGAAATATTAAAACTGGCATTGAGGGGCATGACCACAAAAGAAATTGCTCTTGCATTACATGTAAACATTGAAACAATTAAAACACACCGCAGGCATATGATGGGTAAAGTGGAAGTAAAAAATATGCAAAGTGTGGTTTTTTACAGCCTTATGCATGGCATCCTTGATGTGCCCGCCATGATAAGAAAAGCTGAAAGCAATAGTTCATTGCATAAATATCTTATTGAAAAGTATCTGTATGCTGCCAAAAGCAAAAACCTGTTTGCTGAAACAACAAACTAAATATATATAAAGAGATAATGAAATAGATTTTTATCGCACACAAAAACACCACTACTATGCATGAATTAAATGAAACCAACCGTCCGCACCAAAAACAAATTACAAAAAGGCAGAGTGAAATACTTGTCATGGTAATAAAAGGCATGTCAAATGATCAGATTGCGGAAAGCCTGCAACTTAAATTAAGAACCGTTAAAACGCATCGTGAAAGA
>JACMJP010000075.1 GCA_014380545.1 Chitinophagales bacterium
CAGATGTTTCAGGGCCGACTTGTAAGGCAGGAAATTGTTTGCGTTTTTAAAAATACCTGGTTATTTATCTCTTTGGTATTTTCTGCATTTCTTATATCTTCATGCTGTACATGAAGGGTATTTTTTATTGTATAAGAATTTGTTCAATCTCTACTCCCCAATCATGATGAATTTCCAGGAAATATATTCCCTTTGGGTGATTTGAAACGTCTATAGTTTCATGCAAAAAATTTATCTGCTTATATTCTCCCGAATTAAACATCACCTGCCCCACAGAATTTTTAATTATAACACGAACATCTGATGTGTTTGCTAATGAATATTTCAAATGAAAGATACCTGCATTCGGGTTGGGTAAGATGGAAATTAAATTTTCATTTGCTTCAACATTATTTTCCGTTTGAAGATCAGCAGACAGCTTACCGGGAGTTTCATTGCATTCACCAATACGACCTATAAATTCAGTGCCTGATGATGCCGTGAAACCCGGAGAGAATTTTACATAATCTTCAGCCTGCCATAAAGCGTTTGAGCCGTTTAAAAAACTTACAGAGCTACTGCCAGTAATTGTTGAGGATGAAATAGTAACTTCTATTTGGTCAAATGATTTTGTAAGCGATGAAAATGTTGTAGTGCCGGAACAGGATGTTGAACCGCAATCATCTGCTGTGTAATCACTTCCTGATACGAAGTAATTTAAGCTTATATCGCAAAATACAGGTATTCGGTTTACAGCGAAATCTCCATCAATATGTCCGCCATCTACTGCGAATACAAGATCGTCACCGGTAAGTGAAACAGCAACTTCAAAGTGTAAATGATCACCTGTTGCACAGCCGACAGAATTTTCATAACCCAAAAATGTTCCTTCTGAGACATAGTCATCTTCTTCTAATCCTGCATCATCTATTGTACTGTTCGTTTCCATGTGACTGTATTTTGTCCATTCGCCATTCAGATGTTCCATCCACACATAATTATTATCAGCACAATCCGTGGCAGTAAGCGGGTTATCATCAACAATTGCCCGTACCCATCCGTCAGCGGCTGCAACAATCTGATAGGGACCTGATCCCGGTCCGGTTCCGCTCATATCAATCCTGCCCTGAGGATCATGATCTAGATGATCATTTGATATATGCACCTCGGTGCCGTCAGCATAAGGAATTCTGTAAATTCCATCTGATAAACTGAAGTCCGGTTGAGCATGAATTACTTTGAACGAAAGTAACACAACTAATAAGGTAAGTATATTTAGTTTTTTCATAATTTTTTGTTTTAATAGTTTGAACCCATTTCGATTAATCAAATTGGGATCCGGCATTTTGCAATACCGGATCCATTTTTATTAATCTACTTTTATTATTTCATGTAATTTTCGTTCTCCATTTATATTAGCTTCTACAAAATAAATTCCTGACCCCAGCTCCGGATCATTTACCGGAAACACATGCTGTCCTTCGGAATAATACTTTGCATCAGATAAATTTAAAATTTGATTTCCTAATATATCTATTAATCTGATAGTTACAATAGCATCAGCATTGAGCATAATACTTACATTTGCAGTATGATGAAATGGGTTAGGATAAACAATTAAAGTGTTCTTTATTGAAATTTCTTCATTACCTGAACTCTCTTCAGAAGCAAGCCTGAGAGCATCACAATCATCAAGAAAGGCATTAAAAACACTTCCGGAGGAGGCAGTAAAATTTAAGGCTAATGTAATTGACGAACCAGCCCGCCATGTAATATCAGCACCGCTGCTAATAATATAGGTATCAGTATTTGTAACTGAGGTGGTAGCAATCACATCACCTTTCTCATCATCGTCAATAGTTTCAGATGGAAGAGATTTTGCAGAAACCGTTGATTCAAGGCTGGCTATATCAGACATTGAGGCTTCGAGGGCGGATTCATTATCACTTTCGCCTGATACACCCATTGCATCTCCGCCATAAGTAACCCCCGGGTTAGAAAAGTATGGCAATCTTTCGCAATCTGCGCTGTTATCTTCACACAAGTCGTTATATGCCATTACTGTTCGCCATTCCTCATCAAGATTTACGTAACCGTGCCCATAAGCATAAGGATCATCGGTGCCGTCAACATACACATCATGCCTGCATCCGTATAAGTGCCCCAACTCGTGAGGGAAGGTGTAATTATCTACAGCGCAG
>JACMJP010000076.1 GCA_014380545.1 Chitinophagales bacterium
AAAATAATGCTGCAAACATGAAGGAATTACAGGTTTTCGGCTTCGCATAATTTTAGCTATCCTGCGTTATGAAAGTCTCAATAAACACCACATTAACAATTTAAATATTTATTGAGTAATGAAAATTCTTACAATTTTATCTATTAGTGCCCTGCTCACGGGATGTGTAGCAACGGAGATTCCAATTATCACAGACACACCGGAAGAAACAACAGTATTTGAAAACGGATCAATTGAATGCCCTGGCGGGGGATACTCTTTTTACTGGTATATTAACGGAGATAAAAGCACTAAACTTAAAGATGTAATTATTGGCGGGCATATCATCCAATTTCCTGACAGTATTGCAACAGTTTATTTATGGGAGTATATTGAAGGTAAAGGATCACATGAGGAACAAATGCCGGTGGTTGAAATAAGGGATCCGCTGCATACCTGTAATAGTGTAAATAAAATTCTTTATGATCTTGGCTATATTGAATACGACAGGTTTTGGCTCGAATTCTATAACTCCAATGGCGAATATGTACCATTGCCCGAATTTGAACAGATATATGATCTTATAAATTAAATTGATGAGGTACTGGGGTGAGTTTTAGCACAACCAATTACACAATTCCGGCACACTTAATTTTTATTTTGCAATTAAAACTAACTGTACGTATGCTTTAAAGAATTGTAGTACCGAGAGCGGGACTCGAACCCGCACACTTTTAAGGGTACTGGATTTTGAGTCCAGCATGTCTACCAGTTCCATCATCTCGGCAGTTTCGACGGATGCTACCATCCGACAGTTTAATAAAATCAAATGGAAGCATCTGACTTATCCGTCGCAAATTTATCTAACTGCTCCTGTATGCGCAAAAGATATTTGCGTTTATAATAAAATTCTTTTATGCGTTGATATACCTCAGCCTCTGCCTTTGTTTCATCAAAATTTTCGAGTGTTATATGAATTTCGCTGCGTAAATTTTTATGCGCATCTGCAAGGTGTTTTTCTACTTCATCTCCTTTTGCCGGATTAAATTCAACTTCCAATACCAGTTCATTCAGATCAAGCATCTCCATTAAAAATATTTGGGGCAATACATATTTTTCTTCTTCAACTAAATACCCTTTTTCGCTCAAAATATATTTTATGCGTTTATCAAAATCATTGAGTGTTTGATATGCTTTATTATTTAATGTTGACGAAGCAAGAATCTCATTTTGTTTTTCTGTTGATTCCAATGTATAAAAATCAGGGTGGGATTTTTTACTCAGTTCTAAATATTTTTTCTTTAGATGCTTTTCATCTGTAAGAAATGAAACCGGCATTTCATATAATTCAAAATATTTCATTTTGTTTTTACTGGAGACTGGTTTACGCTTGCGTAAACAGATTGATTGAAATAATCGCTGATGACCGGGAAATTTTTAGCGATGATATCATCCACACTTGTTTCACCTGTAGAAAATGTAACAGTTACTGCATCGCCTTTTAGCTGCTTTCCTGAGGCATCATAAATAGAATAATGCACAACAACTTTCCTTTCAAAATAATTTGCTGTAAGGTCAAGGCAATGGTTATAATTAGTTATGAGTTCAATCTTTTTCTTTTCATCAACCAGTTTGAACTCATAACTAATTATAACCATTGCCTTGACCTTACAGCAAATTATTTTGAAAGGAAAGTTGTTGTGCATTATTC
>JACMJP010000077.1 GCA_014380545.1 Chitinophagales bacterium
CACTCCAACACCCAATTATTCAAAAGCTTAGTAGAAAATAACCTGGGTGATTATAATTATTTTGTTCTTATGCCTCATTTTTATGATGATATGGAAGAGGCCATCCGGGTGATTCGTTGTATTCCGCCTGCGCAACTAATTATTCTTGACAAAAAAATTCCATCACTTGATATCAAATGCGGCGCTGTTTTCCAGGATTTTGAAAATGACATCACTGAAGCCTTGGAACAAGGTCTCGATCTGTTAAAGAAATATGAGAAATTATACCTTGTTTATCCAAAGCTCATTCCCTATCCCCCCGAAATCAGGAAGGGATTTTGTAATTTCTGCATGCAGAACAATTATTCCTACGAGGTAATTCATGAAATCGACAGCAATACGCTTATAAGTCCCAAAGAGGCTTATATAGTTATAGAAGAAACCGACCTGGTAAGCCTGATCAAGCAATGCCGGTTAAACGGGTTAAAACCTGGTAAAGAGGTAGGAATTATTTCATATAATGAAACTCCTTTGAAAGAGATATTATTAGACGGCATTACGGTCATCTCTACAGACCATAATAAGATGGGGGAAACGGCGGCCAATCTTATATTATCGAACAGCACTGAAAAAGTCAAAAATCCTTTTGTATTAATCAGAAGGGGGTCGCTATAATCTATTCCAGTCAACCTAAAATTGATTTTCATACGGCCAATTAAACCGTTCAAATTTGCGACAACGGAAGATGTTTCTGTTATTATCACCATTCCTCCGGTAAGCAATACCAATTTGATTTTTATCCACATGCTCACCAAACTATTCAGAAACAATTATAATTAAATACAAAATCAGTACGCAATCCGCTATTGTCTATTCGACTCATATTAAACACATACCCATTATTGTCAATTATATAATCGGAAAAGAAATTTGTTATCGTACCACCGATTACTGTAAAACTTATTTTTTTAAGTGGGTTCCTTAGCTGTTTTCCCATATTAAGCGCCGGCTGAAACATCAATAACTCCACTACGCTTTCCACCACAAAAGGCATTTGCCTCACTGTTTTATCCATATAATATTCATACGTTATTTCCTTGGTTTGCGCAGCTAATGGATAATTTTCTACGATTTTAATAATATTTCCATTTTGCCAGGTGAAACTCATATCCACCAACACCATATTATAATTATTCCGGACAATACGCTTTACCATCTGGTTATTATTATCATACTGGTAGGTGATCCGTAGCATAATAGCAGAAAAATAGTCCGTGGGGTCGGATGAGCCACGGTATGCAATCACCCGCCCCTGTGCGTCCTTGAGAAAATATCTTCTTAAAGTATTATCAGCATCAATAATGATAGAATCCCCTTTGTACAAAATCGGGTGCGGCAAAGGAATTGGTGCAGGCGAGACCCTATAGTTAAGCGTATTAACTACCGTGCCCGTACAATCCGCAGTAACCTCATTCATGATATTCAATAGGTCTCCAGAATAGCTTATAGCGCTCAGTTTACAATTTACGTCAGTAACGGTCGTGTCGGGTGGTCGGTAAGGAAACTTCACCAATACTTTGGAGCAATTACCCGGCATTACCTGCACGTTACCTGTTAACGAATCTTTTCCGCAATAAGCTACCCATCGGTAAGTGCCCGCAGTAAGGTTGTAAGTGGCTCTTCCGGCCTCCCCACAATCTGGTGTTATCCACGAATAGATGCTGATTTCACCAGGCAGGTCATTTATTTTTACTTTTACCGGGCCATTACATTCTTCATTGGCCCATAACATAGCATAACCTTTTTCCAGTGAAACCGGTATTTTCTTCAGGGGAGAAGAAAACTTTCCTTCAATAAGTTCGCGGGTTTTATTGGCCATATCTATAGCTGATCCGAAAAAAGTCCCCTTTACCTTGTTGGAATCAATTTCTGTGACAGTTACATATAAGTCTCCTCCATAAAATGGGATCGCGCGGTATAACGTATCATTGCCAGAAGTATATAAGAACTTGACCTCGGAAGAACTTGTTCTAAACTGATCGCCTTTTCTGATAACCCCGTCGCTATCCTTTAATAAAATAAAGATCTTTCCGTTGCCCGTATTGCTTTTCCCTGTAATGACTAAGCTTTGTTTATTATTTTCTACCGTGAGGTAGGCGGTATCCACCTTGCCGTAGTAGTGCTTCTGCTCTTGCTTGAATTCCCATTCACTGTTAACAGGTGGTTCAATTCCTCCCCCTCCACCCGGAGGACTTCCCCCTTCCTGACTATACTCTTTTTTTAAACAAGCCAGGAAAAAGAGTATCACGATAAATAAGACGACTACTATTTTGTATTTATTCAACATTGAAATTAATAAATATCAGCAGCAGATATAATCAACCAGTTTCTGATACGTGAATAAGACGATTCCATTTTGGATGAAGTACATCCACTATCCCGCTCCCAGTTTCTTTTCTATTGCACTATTACAGATTTAGTATTTTCAAGATAGATCTTGGCTTTCTGCAAACTGCTGATCTTTTTCCCGCGCAGCGTAAGATTTTCTATCCGCACATTTTCAACAAGATGATTTGTATCGAATCCATAGAACAATGAATATGGAAAAGGCCCATCTACCACCTGTATGTTCCGAAAAACAATATTTATAATATGTCCTCTGAATTTTGCATGAAACTCGCTTTGTCCGGGAGGAATCATCAATACGCCATCCCATGCACCGTTAAGATAAAGTTTTCGCCATTCGCGTTCATCCTCTGTTCCATCCTCAGAATAACGGGAACGGAAAATGGCAAGGTCGATCAGTTTTTGATTTGCATCTTCCACGCGTATATTGTCAAAGAGAATATTACTCACAGTAGATGTACCTGCATTATGAATACTCATTGCCGCTCCATCCTGAACATGAATTATATCAATATCACGGAATACTATATTTTTCACGTCCGCACCGTTCAATTCAAAGCCTATTTCAATAGCATTTCCCCATA
>JACMJP010000078.1 GCA_014380545.1 Chitinophagales bacterium
CTTTTTTTCTTTCTTGAAATATCAGTCATTCCTAAATTTTTCCTGATCGGAATATGGGGCAGCGGTAAAAAAGAATACAGCGCCATGAAGTTGGCTTAAATGCTGATGGGAGGTTCAGCATTGGTTTTTGTAGGGTTATTGGGCCTTTACTTCAATACAGATACAGGAAATGGAATACACACATTTGACCTGCTGCAGATCAGCCAAATGAAAATTCCTGTTGATGTACAACAAATCTTTTTCCCTTTCTTATTTGTTGGGTTTGGGATATTTTCTGCCCTGTTCCCTTTTCACACATGGGTACCTGATGGACACTCATCTGCACCAACATCAGCCTCTATGTTTCTTGCAGGAATATCCATGAAGCTTGGTGGCTATGGTTGTTTAAGAGTTGCAACGTATTTAATGCCTGAAGCTGCAGAATATTATCAACCAATTATTATTTTATTAGCAACCATTGCAATTATATATGGTGCATTTGCAACCATGATGCAAAAAGATTTGAAATATATTAATGCATATTCATCTGTTTCGCATTGCGGATTTGTTCTATTGGGAATCGGAATGCTGACACAAACTTCTATTAATGGGGCAGTAATGCAAATGGTTTCTCACGGATTAATGACAGCATTATTTTTCGCTGCCATCGGCATGATCTATTATCGAACACACACAAGAGATGTTTCAAAACTCGGTGGATTATTAAAAGTGATGCCGTTTATTTCAACAGTATTTGTTATTGCGGGTTTGTGCTCACTTGGTTTGCCGGGCTTTAGTGGTTTTGTTTCTGAGATGACTGTCTTTGTAGGCTCATGGCAAAATGTCGAAACCATGTATCGCATCGCAACAATTTTAGCATGCGCAAGTATTGTTGTAACGGCAGTATATATTTTAAGGGCGACAGGCTCAGTATTAATGGGACCAATAAAAAATGCTGAGTATAGTTTATTAAAAGATGCATCATGGAATGAACGATTAGCAACAACAATTTTAATTATTGGAATTGTTGCTATTGGTATCGTTCCTTTTCTATTAACTGATCTGATCAATCCCGGAACTGAGTTTATTATAAATAAGATAACAAGTCTTAATTTAAATAAGTAAAATATATTGAATAGTAGCAATGGATAACAATTTTTTTACATTAATGAAATTTGAGTTATTACTAGTCGTAATAATTTTCATTTTATTATTCCTGAAGCTGGGAAAAAATAAAATGCCAACGGTTTCATTATTGCATATTACCAACGGACTGCTTCTGATAAATTTAATTGCCGGATTTTTTGGTAACACCGATGGAAATTTATTTGCAAATATGTTCAGAACAACTGAGCTGATCGTTCTGGAAAAAAATATACTCAACTTTGGGGTATTTATTATTTCATTACAATCTTTTAGTTATTTAAAAGAGCATAAACATGTTACTGAGTTTTATATCCTGCTATTATCCACACTCATGGGCATGTTCTTCATGATATCATCACAAAATATTTTCATGTTTTATTTAGGATTGGAGTTATCTACTATTCCACTTGCGGCATTATCCAATTTTGACCTGGAAAAAAGAAGATCAGGTGAAGCTGCGATGAAATATATTATCTCCTCGGCATTTTCATCAGGTATATTATTATTCGGTATATCTTTATTATATGGAGCTACAGGATCAATAAATTTTTCTGAAATAACACCCTTATTAACTACTGAACCACTTACTATTTTTTCGTTTGTTTTATTATTTGCAGGATTTGCTTTTAAAATCTCTGCAGTACCATTTCATTTATGGACCGCAGATGTATATGAAGGTTCGCCCGTACCCGTTACATCTTATTTAAGTGTAATATCAAAAGGAGCAATTTTATTTGTGTTTGTTTCAGTTTTGTATTCTGTATTCCAGCCATTATTCGAAACCTGGTATAATGTAATTTATCTCATCAGCATCCTCACAATGGTGATTGGAAATTTATTTGCTATTCGCCAAAATAATTTAAAACGGTTCCTCGCATTTTCATCTATAGCGCAGGTTGGTTTTATTTTAGTCGGCATTTCAGGAAATTCACCGGAAGGAACTGCTTCTACTATTTATTTTATTTTAATTTATATTTTTTCCAACCTCGGTGCTTTTGGAGTAATTAGTATTGTAAGTGCATTAAAAGGAAAAGAGAATATGGATGATTATAAAGGATTTTATAAAACAAACCCGGTGCTTACATGGATATTCACCATCAGTTTATTTTCCCTTGCAGGTATTCCGCCCACAGCAGGGTTTTTTGGAAAATTCTTTTTAATAATGGCTGGTGCAGGACAGGGAAATTATATTCTTATCACTATTGCTGCATTAAATATGATCATCAGCTTGTACTATTATTTAAAAATTGTGAAAGCAATGTTTATGGATACAAATGAAAACCCTATTTCAACAATAAAAACTGATCTCATTCCATTAACAGCATTAATAATTTGTGTGGTTGGAATTATTATTACAGGTTTTGTTGGTGGATGTTATGAATATATTTATTCTTTAATAACCATATAGCGCATTGCGATATATTATTAGCGTATAAAAAATGGCGATCAATCAAAATCATACATTCGAAGAATTAGATGGAGTTAAATGCTGCATCGTTGAAAAAAATGCTTCACAGGAACGGGTTAATTTTCTCAAGCAACTATTAGAATTAAATAACTACATCGTGATCGTGGTTCCTTCACCTCCACCAAAAACTGCAACCCCAGTTGCCGCTAATCCAAATGATGAAATTGTGCAGACAGAGATTATTCCCCCTACTCCTTCAACATTTACGATCGGTGTTACAGATCTTTCATTTAATCCGACAAATGCCGTTTGGGGAAGGTTATTAAAAACACCTGAAGGAGATGTTGTAACACAGAGTTATTGGTTGCAGAAAATAAATCATATGTGATGTTTTAATGTACCCTAATAAATATTATACACCAGGTATTTATTAATTTCGTCATTCAATTTAATATTTATGTTTGACATATTGCGCTCCTATTTTGAAACTAAAAATAAATTGACAGATGATCAGTTTGAATTTATGCAAACACTTTTTATTCCCAGGAAAATGAAGAAAGGTGAATTTCTGCAGCGGGAAGGTGAAATAGCAAAATATGGTGCATTCGTTACAAAAGGTTGCTTGCGCAGTTATGTTATGGATACAAAAGGAAAAGAACATATAGTGCAGTTTGCTCCTGAAAATTGGTGGATAAGCGATACGGAAAGTATGGCAAATCCATTATCACATTCAAGATATTTTATTGATGCAATTGAAAATTCGGAAGTATTACTAATTGATCTTGCATCACAGGAAAAACTCATGGAAACCATTCCGGAATTTGCTATTCAATACAGACAAGGAATACAAAAAAGAAATGCAGCAAAAGACAAGAGAATTGTTTCTTCATTAAGTGCAACAGCAGAAGAACGCTACCAGGAATTTCTTAAAAAGTACTCCACAATAGCACAGCGAATTCCGCAACACATGCTTGCTTCGTATCTTGGTATCTCACCTGAAACGCTTAGCCGTATCCGCAAACAAATGTCTTCCAAAAAAATAATTTAATCCACCTTTTCATTTCTTGATATAGGTCAATGTCCACGGTTTGAATGCAAAGCACCTTTGCATCATTATAACCGAACAATAAAAACATTGAGCATGATTTATAAAACCGAAAATAAGATAACAGAAAATTCACAATGGTTCAGGCATTGGTTTGACTCTGCACATTATCATAAATTATATAATAAAAGAAATGACAAAGAAGCTGCTGATTTTGTAGAACATTTGTTATCACATCTGCATCCTGCTAAACAATCAAGTATGCTTGATATCGGCTGCGGAAACGGACGACATTCAAAATACTTAGCTTCAAAAGGATTTAATACTACCGGTTTTGATCTTTCTTTATCAAGTATCAGGGAAGCCAAAAAAAACGAAACAGAAAGGCTGCATTTCTTTCAACATGACATGCGATTGTCTTTTGGAAAAAACAAATTTGACTATGCATTTAATTTCTTTACAAGCTTCGGATATTTCCAGCAGAATGAACATGTTACTGTGATAAAGAATATTTCTGGTTCCTTAAAACAGGGAGGAACATTTGTACTTGATTATCTGAATGTACAGTATGCTGAAGGAAATATAATTCCTTCTGAAGAAAAAGAAATTGATGGCATTATATATAGTATCTCAAGATGGGTTGATGAAAAATATTTTTATAAAAAGATTTTGATCAGCGGAGATCAAATGGCAGCTCCTTTGGAATATGTCGAGCAAGTGGCCAGGTTTAATAAAAAAGATTTTGAAGCATTGTTCCTGCAGCATGATCTACAAATTGAAGAAACTTATGGTGATTATGAATTAAATACATATTATGTTAAAACATCGCCAAGATTAATACTTATTGCAAAAAAAATGTGATAAGAATCTTTTTATCTGCAAGAATTCTATTAATTTAAAAAGCAAAAAACAAAAAAATGAAATTAACAAAAAAAAGAAACCTGAGATTTATCCCTACACTGATTATATCATTCATGATTATAATGAGTGGCTTTTTCAAAATAAGCAGTGCGCCGCAGTTAGTTGAGCACTACACACAATTAGGAATGATAAAATACCTGCAAATTCTGGGGATAGCAGAATTGTTATGCATTTCCTTATTCATTTACAAGCAAACTATGCATATTGGTCTTATGCTGCTCACCGGATATTTTGGAGGTGCAATAGCTGTTGAAATTTCGCATGGCAATTTATTTGTTGCTCCTTTGATGATACTTATAATAGTATGGGTAGCAGCCTATATGCGCAATTCCTCTTTATTCATAGCTCAAAAAACTTTTAGAAAAGAAATGACAAGTTATATGGCATAAACAAACAACTGCTGAGCGTTATTGATTGCAGAACAATACATCTGCCTGAGCAATCACTAACTATTATATTTGCAACATGAAAATTTCATGGAATTGGCTTAGGGAAATATTGCCAACTCAAATAGATGTAAACAAAGCTGCAGAAATTCTTACTGATATTGGCTTGGAAGTGGAAGCTGTGTATCCTTATGAAAGTATAAAAGGCGGATTAGAAGGATTAATTGTTGGTGAAGTTATTACATGCGAAAGACATCCTGATGCAGATAAATTAAAAACCACTAAAGTAAATATTGGTAAAGGTGAGTTATTAAATATTGTTTGCGGTGCACCAAACGTTGCTGTAGGACAAAAAGTAATTGTCGCTTCCATTAGTACAACTATTCATCCTGTTAAAGGAGAACCTTTCACTATTAAAAAAGCTACAATAAGAGGAGTTGAAAGTGAAGGTATGCTCTGTGCAGAAGATGAGATAGGATTAGGTGAAGGTCATGCAGGGTTATTTATTTTAAATGCTGATGCAGTTGTTGGGAGTGATGTAAAAAAATATTTTGATGTTTATTCTGATATCATAATTGAAATTGGATTAACTGCGAATCATGCGGACGCAAATTCGCATTATGGAGTCGCAAGAGAATTATTTGCTGCATTAAATGCAAGAGAAATTGAAAAGGCAATTATTAAAGAAAATATTCCCGATAAGGGTATCTCCCCTCAAGGGGAAATTAAGAGGGGTGGCATTCAAGTATTAGTAGAAGATAAAATTAATTGCCCCCGATATTCAGGATTGGTAATTAAAAACATCAAAATAAAAGAATCTCCTGCCGAACTGCAAAATAAATTAAAAGCTATTGGACTGCGACCAATTAATAATGTAGTGGATATCACAAATTATATTCTGCATGAACTTGGTCAACCGCTGCATGCTTTTGATGCAGATAAAATTGCAGGAAATAAAATCATTATAAAAACACTTCCTGAAAATACTGCTTTCATCACATTAGATGAAAAAGAAAGAAAATTATCGGCAAATGATTTAATGATCTGCGATGCTGAAAAAGGAATGTGCATTGCCGGAGTGTATGGAGGAATTCATTCGGGAATTAATGATGCAACAAAAAATATATTTTTAGAAAGTGCTTATTTTAATCCAGTATCTATCCGTAAAACGGAAAACAGGCATGGATTAAAAACTGATGCTTCCTCAAGATTCGGTAAAGGAACCGATCCTGAAATAACCGTCACTGCTTTATGGAAAGCCGCAAAAATGATAACGGAAATATGTGGCGGAGAAATAGCAAGCGATGTAATTGATATTTATCCTGAGAAAATAAAACCTTTTTCAGTTTTCCTTCGCTATGCAAGACTGGAGATGATGGCTGCAATAAAAATTGAAGAAAAGAAGATCATTGAAATACTTGAATTACTCAATATAAAAATCCTTGAAAAGAAATCAGAAGGTCTGCAATTAGAAATCCCATCGTATAAAAATGATGTGTTGCGGGAAATTGATGTGATAGAAGAAATTTTACGCATGTACGGCTACAATAATATCCCCGTTCTCCAAAACATAAGAACACCGTATATTGTAAGTCCGAAACCGGATAAAGAAAAAATAAAGCTTGATACAATTCATTATTTAGCATCAAATGGGTTTTATGAGATATTTACGAATAGTATTTCAAGATCGAAATATATAACTCAATTTCTGCCTGCATTTGAAAATACACAAGTGAAATTATTGAACTCCTTAAATGCAGAACTTGATTGTATGCGGCAAAGCATGTTATTCACAGGGTTGGAAGTGATCGCATTTACTCAAAACAGGAAACAAACTGATTTGAAGTTGTTTGAATTTGGCAGGGTATATTTTCAGAATAATAATTCCTATACTGAAACAGATAAAGTTGCTTTTTACATTACAGGAAATAAGTTTGAAGAAAACTGGAGGAATAAAAATCGCAAAGTTGATCTTTTTGATATAAAAGAAGAAGTTGAGAATTTATTGAATCGCATGAATGTGGAGCAGTCTGCAATCAATAGTGGGCAGTCGGCATTTGGCAGTAAGCAGTTTGAATTCATTGAAGCCGGATTAAATGCTTTAAATAATGGGGTTGAGATTATTTCAGATAATAAATTAATTGGAATGTACGGATTGGTGAAAAAAGAAATTTGTTCTGCATTTGATATTAAACAGGAAGTGTATTACGCTGAATTAAACTGGAATGATTTGATTGATGTATCAGCAAAAAGAAAAACAGTATTTAAAGAAATATCAAAATATCCCGAAGTGAGAAGGGATCTTGCCATGTTGCTGGACCCATCGGTGCAATACTCTGCTGTGGAAACAATCGCAAAAAAAGAAGGAAAAAATATTTTACAGGGTGTAACTTTATTTGATATTTACGAAGGTGAAAAACTGGAGGGTAAAAAAAGTTATGCTATCGGCTTAACTTTCAGAGATGATGAAAAAACACTTACAGACAAAGAAGTGGATGATGTGATGCAGAAAATGATGAGCAGATATGAAAAAGAATTAAATGCAGTAATAAGAAAAAACTAAATTGTTTTAATTATGAATGAGGCGTTGTTACAATTAAATACCATGAAAGCAAACCTTGAAAAGTTGCTGAGAAGTTATACCGCAATTAAAAATGAAAATGAGATCCTGAAAAATCAAATTGATGCACAACGCAAAGCAATGACAGAAAAAAATCAGAAGCTCTCTGATATGGAACAACAACTTTCTTTATTAAAAACTGCACAAACAATTTCAAAACAAATTACTTCCAATGGTACCGAAACAACAAATAATGCAAATAACGAAACAACTGAAAATACGAATGATGTGAAACTCAAAATAAACGACCTGATAAAAGAAGTGGATAAATGTATTGCACTTCTGAATGCCTGATCCGGTCAGATGCTTACATCTTACTAAATAAATAATAAACCGATACAAAGTCAGATGGTAGCATCTGACATCAACATCACAAAAAAAGTCAGATGCTATCATC
>JACMJP010000079.1 GCA_014380545.1 Chitinophagales bacterium
TACAGAAACCGGTATCAAATTAAAATTATTGCAGGCATTATTTAAAGGAAGATTTTGTATCGTAAACTCTGCAATGGTGAATAATACAGGGCTTGAAAAATATTGTATTGTGGCAGATGATGCTGAACAAATGAAAGCAGCAATTCATAAAACATTTAAAAAAGAATTTTCTGATGCTGATCTTTTATTCAGAAAAAATATTGAAAAAGAATTTTCTGATATTTCTGAAATAAAAAAACTCATTACGCTATTACAGTAGATTCTTCCATAATTACTTTTCCTCCTGCACAGCGCATTATTTTATTGGGAAATTTTTTAAGTATATCGTAATTATGTGTTGCCATTAATATTGCAGTTTTATATTCACGGTTTAATTGGTGTAATAATTTCATAATGTCATCAGATGTTTCAGGATCGAGGTTACCTGTTGGCTCATCAGCAAGAATAATTACGGGATCATTTATAATTGCTCTTGCTACAACAACTCTTTGCTGTTCGCCACCACTTAATTCAAAGGGAAGTTTAAACCCTTTACTTTGCAAACCAACCCTTCGCAATGCTTCATCCGTTTTAATGCGTATTAAAGAATTATCCGTGGTTCCTGTTGCCCTTAAAACAAATGCAAGATTTTCATCCACACTTCTGTCGTTCAATAATTGAAAATCCTGGAAAACAATACCGAGTTTCCTTCTTAAGTATGGAATATTTTTCCATGTTGCTTTTGCAAGATCAAAATTACTCACGGTAGCGGAACCGCTATTTAATGTGAGATCGCCGTAAATTGTTTTTAACAAAGAACTTTTTCCGCTACCGGTTTTTCCTATCATGTAAATAAATTCAGTGTTGTGAATATCAAAAGTAACATCACTCAATACCAAACTTTTGCCCTGGTAAATATTTACATCTTTAAACGATATAACATTTTCATCGCTCATAAAAAAAATTTGTTGCTAAAATAAGAATGAATAAAATGAATAAATTATTGTTTATGCACAGCATGATCTTAAAATAAAATTTCTTTATGAATGACATTACCTTTGCGTCCATGCAAAATGATCTGTTGTTAAGAACTGCAAGGGGAGAAAAAGTGGAAAGGCCGCCTGTGTGGCTGATGCGGCAGGCAGGAAGAATTTTACCTGAGTACCATGCGCTGAGGGAAAAAGTGAATGGATTCAAAGCATTGGTTGAAAATGCTGAATTGGTTTGTGAAGTAACGCTGCAGCCTGTTAAAGCATTGGGTGTGGATGCTGCAATTTTATTTTCTGATATCCTGGTTATTCCTGAAGCAATGGGTTTGCCTTATCAAATGATTGAAAGCAAAGGGCCATGGTTTGAAAAAACAATTGACGAAAAAAAAGACATTGATAAATTAAAAATTGCTGAGGCCGATGATCTGCAATTTGTTATGGAAGGAGTGAAGCTGATAAAAAAAGAATTAAATAATACAATTCCATTAATTGGTTTTGCCGGTGCACCCTGGACAATTTTTGCATACATGACGGAAGGAAAAGGAAGCAAAACATTTTCTAAAGCAAGAACATTTTTATACCGTGAACCGGAGGCTGCACATAATTTATTAAATAAAATAACTGACTCTACAATTAATTATTTGCAGGGGCAAATAATAAGCGGTGTAGATATTATTCAGTTATTTGATTCGTGGGCAGGCATTTTATCGCCGCAGCAATACAAAGAATTTTCATTGCCTTATATTGAAAGAATTTGTAATGCAATTCCTGCTGTTCCTAAAATTGTTTTTCCGAAAGGGGCATATTTTGCATTGGAAGATTTTGCGAAAATAAATTGTGATGTAATTGGTTTGGACTGGAACATGGATATACTTAATTCGAAAAAAATTATTGGTGCTGAAAAGGTATTACAGGGAAATCTTGACCCCTGTTTATTATTTGCTGATGTAAATAGAATAAAAAAAGAGACAATAAAAATGCTTAGTGATTTTGGCGGAAAACATATTGCCAACCTTGGGCATGGTGTGTATCCTGATACACCTCTTGATGGTGTAAGGTGTTTTATTGATGCGATAAAAGGATTTAACTATTAAGTAACAATCAACAACCCTCCGTTAATAATTAATTTCAAATAAAATCATTTCAAATATTACAAACAATATTTTTATACTGTTATTGCAATTTCATGAATACATGCAATAACCGTTAAAGGGGTTACGATACCGGGATATCTTTTCCCGGTATCGTTCATTATATAAATACCCCTGTTTAAATCTTCCGTAGTAAGATAAAATTGAAAAGCTATGCAGAAACTTTATTTGCTATCAGCCAACTTTTTTTTAGCAGAATTTTATTACTTTATTCCAAATTCCAGCTTTGCA
>JACMJP010000080.1 GCA_014380545.1 Chitinophagales bacterium
GTGAGCGCATCATCATTAAATAATGTTGGATATCCCTCCACATGGTTTAAAATAAATTTCCCGCCAAATGCATCGCAAATTGCATTTCCAATTTTATGAATTTGTTCTATAATGATTTTTCTGATGTCTTCATTAAATGTACGCACTGTTCCTTCCAAATAAACTTCATCAGGAATTATATTCGGTGCACCGTTGCCAATTATTTTTCCGAATGTTACTACTGCAGGTTCAACAGGATTTACATTCCTGCTTACAATTTGTTGCACACTCACCAAAAATTGCGCAGCCATCATCACAGGATCTTTTGTATCATGAGGATATGCACCATGCCCGCCTTTACCTTTTATAGTTATATATAATTCATCAGTGCTTGCCATCATTTTTCCAAAACAATAAGCAACTTTTCCAACGGGAACTGAAGTAAAAACATGTTGACCTAAAATACTTTCCACTTTTGGATTTTCCAGCACACCTTCCTGTATCATAATATTTGCTCCACCGGGAGATTTTTCTTCTGATGGTTGAAATATTAATTTAATTGTTCCTTCAAAATCATTTTTAATTGTGTTGAGAATTTTTGCTGCGCCAATTAAACTGCTTGTGTGCACATCATGTCCGCAGGCATGCATCACCCCAACATTTTTGCTTTTATAATCAATATCATTTGTTTCCGTAATTGGAAGTGCGTCCATGTCGGCTCTTAAAGCAACAATTTTTTTTGACGGGTTATTGCCTTCAATAATTCCAACAACACCTGTTTTTGCAATTCCTTTTTTATAAGGAATCCCGAAATTTTCTAATTTGCTGCAAATAAATTCTGCAGTTTTATATTCTTCAAAACTCAATTCGGGATTTTGATGAATATGCCTTCTGTAACTTTTTATCTCTTCAAAATAATCTTGTGAGAGTTGTTTTATTTTTTCTGATAACATCATTAATTATCATTAATTTTTATCATGTCTTTACAAATAAATGCGTTGGGATAGTGTACAATTAATAATTGAAGGTCCCGGTTTGCATCAAAACGATTATGGTAATTTCCGATGCGCAATTTATAATTAGGTGCTTCAAAAACGATATCGGCGTCCAGGTCTTCATATTGAGAAAGGAAACCCGATTTTTCATCTTTAGCGTCCATTAAACTATTAGTTGATAAAACCTGTATACGCCAGCCCGGCAATTCGCTGTGTTCTTTATTAAAATAAATATGCCTGTTCACTAAGTCATTTGCCCCGGCATTATCAGTAATAGTGATCTTGCCGGTTTGCGCAAACGCAGATAGTGTGGTGATGAGAATAAAAACTAAAACGAAATTCTTATTCATTATTTTGATGTATTGAGGCGAAATTACAGATTTTATTTAGTTTCGTGTATGCTTTTAACCAGATGCCTGCGGGTTTGTTTCATGGTTTTGCTTTCTATTGCCTTCACTTCATGTAAATCGCAAAACAATAACGAAAATATTTATCCTGATTATATAATTGATGATGCAAAAATATTTTCTATTCAACTGGAGGATTCTTTGCAAAAAATGATTAAAGAAATTGACAGCCTTACATCTGTGCAGATATGTGTACATTCTTCGCTGTCAACTCCACATGGATTATCAGTTGAAGACTTTGCATTGAAATATGCAAGAGAATTAGGTATAGGTCAAAAATATGTGAATAATGGATTATTAATTCTGTATGCAATGGATCAGAGACATCTTCAAATTACTACAGGTTATGGAATAGAGTGGCAGTTGCCTGATTTTATTTTACAACCTTTAACAGATTCTATGGCGCAGCTTTGCAAGGGTATGGATTTTTATGGATCCACCTTATATGCAATTGATTTTTGTAAAAAATATTTGAAGAATGTTGACTGGAATATTTCTGATGCAGAAATTGATAATATAAAAAAAGATCCTTCACAATATCTTGGGAAAATTATTAAAGTAAAAGGCAAAACCAACCCGGCAAATGTATCTGTTGCAAATCTTGATATATCTTTTACACCACAAACAAATTTAAACAGAGATACTGTTGCTTATTATGGAACCTCAACTTTTGTAAGCAACAAAAAATCCTATCAATTTGTATTTACTAAACATATGGAAGATTTATTATTTTACAAGGAAAAAACAAAAGATATTTATCTGAGAGTTGCAAATGCTGATCCTTTAGTTTTTCAATTAATAGGAATTGAGTAATTCTTTATCCCTTATAAAACATCCATTTCACAATTTCCATGAATTTAATTTTCTTTCCATACATTAAAATTCCGGTTCTGTAAATTCTTGCTGCAAACCATGTAGTAAAAATAAACCCGAGAATTAATAAACCTACAGATAAAATAATGTGCCACAACGGTGGATCAAAAGGCATGATTGCAGGCATAACAATAGGAGAGGAGAAAGGAATAATGCTTGCCCAAAATGCAAGTTTTGTATGCGGTTGTTGCACAACTGCCATCATAATAAAAATAGAAATCAGAATAAGCATAGTTACGGGAAATGCATACATCTGCACATCACTGTCATTGTCTGTTGAAAGAGAACCTATCGCTGCAAACAAAGCACTGTAAATTAGATATCCTCCGAGAAAATAAATACAAAAAATAAATAAGAAGAACCCTATGGGTTGATTTTGTAAACTCTCAATAGATTGCAAAATTTCCGTATTATCTGAACCCATTCCCTGCGGTTGCATAGACTGCATGTTTTGCATCTCCATGAGTTGTGGTGCAAAAATTCCGCTTAAAATAATTTGTATAATAAAACCTAAAACGATCCAGATAATAAACTGTGTTAATCCAACTAAACCAATTCCAACAATTTTTCCCATCATTAGTTGGATCGGTTTTACACTACTTATCATTACCTCAACAATTCTGTTTTGTTTTTCTTCCATTACACCCCTCATAACCATGCTTCCGTAAATTAATAAAATAATATAAATTAAAAACCCGCTTACATACCCAATTCCGGTTGCAACTGCAGCATCACTTTTCTCACTGCCATCTGCGCTCGCAACTTCATCATCAATTACAATTTTAGGCCGCAGTTTTAAAATATCCTTTTTTTCCAACCCAAGTTTTTGGATATTTATTTCTTCTAATTTGTCTGCTAATACATTTTCTACATAACTTTTTGTGGTAATACTCACCTGTTCATTGCTGTATAAAGTAATTCCATAAGGTGCGTCAGGTTGAATATTTGGAATATAAACAAGGGCATCATATCCTCCATCGAGCGTTGAAAAATTAGTTTTTAATTCTTCAATTGCTTTCTCTTTATATTTAAATGAAAAGTAAACACCTGCAGAATCCGGCAAAGCTGGAATTAAACCACTTTCATCTTTCACCAATATTTTCTGTGAGGTTGTATTGCTGTTCATGATCAGGACAGGCACAACAATAAACACCAAACCAAAAAATACAGGACCGAGTATTGTGAGCAGGATAAAAGATTTCTTCCGTACTCTTGTAATATATTCCCTTGCTATAATGTAAAATGTTTTACGCATGGTTATCAGCATTTACTAATTTTATAAAAATATCATTCAAGGATGGATACAGCTCTTCAAAATGTATAATTTCATTTCCTGCATCAATGAAATAGTTTAGTACAGCATTTCTTTTTGCATCAGCATGTAATTGAATTATATAATTATTTTCATTTTTATTTATCACTTCAAATAAACTGCTGGAAGCAACAACAGCCTCATTTTCAAAACCAATAACATATTTATTTTCCCTGAAACGATTTTTTATTTCCTTTACTTTCCCGTGTATCACTACATTTCCCTGGTTGATTAAAACAATACTGTCGCAAATTTCTTCTACCTGTTCCATGCGATGCGTAGAAAATAAGATAGTTGTTCCCTGTTGATTCAGATTATAAATTTCATTTTTAATTAACTCGGCATTTACAGGATCCAACCCTGAAAACGGCTCATCAAGTATCAAAAGTTTAGGTTCATGAATAACAGTGGAAATAAATTGTACTTTCTGCTGCATGCCTTTGCTCAGGTCCTCAATTTTTTTATTCCACCATTCCTGTGCGTTTAATTTTTCGAGCCAGTATGTTATTTTTTCAATTGCAACTTTTTTAGTCAGCCCTTTCAGCCTTGCAAGGTAAATGAGATGTTCGCCAACCTTCATTTTTTTGTACATTCCTTTTTCCTCCGGCATATAACCGATGGAAGCATGCTGATAATTGCGAATATTTTTTCCGTCAAATATTACCTCGCCACTATCAGCCATAAATATTTTGGTAATGATGCGAATGAGCGTTGTTTTACCCGCACCGTTTGGACCCAGCAAACCGAAAATTGTATTTCCCGGAATTGTAAAGCTTACATTTTGTAACGCCTGTACATCTCCAAAGTTTTTTTGTACATCCCGGAATATCATAATGTCGCTCATGGCTGTAAAATTAAGTGGAAAAGAACATTAAATTTGCCTCAGTTCAGGAATGCTTTTAAATAACAAATAGAAATCATGCAAAGCCATATTATCTCAGCAGACCATTTGAGTATTGAATCAGTAGAACATATCATCAATCATAAAATTAAATTACAGTTAAGTGATGAATCAAGAAATATAATTCAGAATTGCAGGAATTATCTTGATAAAAAATTAGAAAATGATGCCGCAGCAATTTATGGTGTGAATACTGGTTTTGGTTCTTTGTGTAAAGTAAAAATATCTAACGATGAAATTGAACAACTGCAATATAATTTAATTCGCAGTCATGCATGTGGTACAGGTGAAGTAATTAAAGATGAGATAACAAAAATTTTATTGCTCTTAAAAATCCAATCATTAAGTTATGGATATAGCGGTGCGAGTGTTGATACCATTTGGCGTTTAATGGATTTTTTTAATTTGGATATATTACCTGTAATTTATGAACAGGGCTCATTGGGTGCAAGCGGTGATCTATGCCCGCTGTCGCATATGAGCATGGCATTAATTGGTGAAGGTGAAATGAAATCGAAAAATGAAATTCGAAATGCCAAAAATGTGTTGGGTCAATATAAATTATCACCTATAAAATTGCAATCTAAAGAGGGGCTTGCATTATTGAACGGAACACAGTTCATGAGTGCGCATGCGGTGTATTGTTTAATTAAAGCAAAGCATATTATTCAAATGGCTGATCTCATTGCAGCATTATCATTGGAAGCATGGAAATGTAAACATGATCCGTTTCTTCCGCAAATTCATCAAATAAGAAATCAAACAGGGCAAATTGAAACAGCTCAAAATATTTTAAATATTTTAGAAGGCAGTGAAACATTTTTTGCGGCAAAAGAACAGGTGCAGGATCCTTATTCCTTCCGCTGCATACCACAGGTGCATGGGGCAAGCCGGGATGCTATTAATTATTGTATGCAAATTGTGGAAAAAGAAATTAATGGTGTAACAGATAACCCGAACGTTTTTGCTGATGAAGATTTAATTATCAGTGGAGGAAATTTTCATGGGCAGCCGCTTGCATTAAGTTTAGACTTTCTTGCAATTGCCGTTAGTGAACTTGCAAATATTTCTGAACGCCGAACATATCGCATGTTATCAGGAGCAAGGGACCTACCCGAATTTTTAACAGAACATGCAGGGTTACATTCAGGGTTAATGATTCCACAATATGTTGCAGCAAGTATTGTTTCCCAGAATAAACAATTGTGTTCTCCCGCGAGTGTTGATTCAATACCTAGCTGTAATGAACAGGAAGATCATGTGAGCATGGGTGCAAATGCTGCAACAAAATGTGTGAGAGTAATAGAAAATGTTGAAAAAGTTTTAGCGATAGAATTATTAACTGCTGCGCAGGCGTTTTCATTCAGGGGAAATAAAAAATCTTCAGCTGCGATAGAAAAGTTATATGCAGACTACAGAAAGATAGTTACTGTAATCTCAACTGACAGATATTTACATGAAGATATTATAAAGAGCATAGAGTTTATTCAATATTACAAATGAAGATAAATGTATTGCGGATATCCGGCGCACCAGCTCAGTCCAATATAGGTAATTGCCACAATATCTGCAGTACTTTGATTCTGCATAATTTCTTCTTTTCGCAATTAGAGCATTTAAACATATGCAGCGAAAAGTAAAGCAATTCCATCTTAACACATAATTATCATTGCAAATATTTATTTTTGCAACGCATTTTATGGAAAATACAACAATAAATTCTGCTGAAGAAATAAAAAATGAACCCATTAATTTTTGGGGGCCGTTTACCTACATGACTTTTTTTATTTTTTTTAATCTGATCATATTGCCAAATATTGATATGTGGTTACATAAATTATTTCCATCAAAAAATATTCATATCAGAATGAATAATTATGACATTGAAATGATCTTATATGGTTCTGCAGGAATCTTTACCGGTATTATAGTTTACAGGATCATTCAAAATACACCTTCCTGGTTTAAGTTCATTCTTATTGGAGGCATGTACGGAATTATTCTTGGGCGACTAATTATCGAGTGGAAATTGTTTACAGTTCCCGGCAACTAAAATAGAATCATTTTTTCTGCTGCTTTTATGCCATTTTACCCTTTCTGTTCATTCGTTGTTATAGTCTAAAGTTTCTTATTTATATCTTTCTATTTCTGAGAAAAATAAGGTTGAATAAATTACCTTTGTCATATTATAAAAATTTTTAATCAGGGAAATTGAAACAGAAAGTTATACCTCAAAATGCTCTTCTTAAACTGGGTGACAAGGAAGTGGAATTGCCTGTTGTTATCGGAACAGAAGGTGAAGAATCTATAGATATAAATAAACTCCGTGACCTTACTGGTTACATTACCCTTGATTCGGGATATAAAAATACCGGGGCAACCAAAAGTGCAATTACTTTTTTGGACGGCGAGTTAGGAATATTGCGTTATCGTGGTTACCCTATTGAACAACTTGCAGAAAAAAGCAACTTCATGGAAGTTGCCTATTTGTTGTTTTATGGTGAATTACCTACAGCAGATGAATATTCTGATTTTGTAGAAAAAACTACTAAGCATACACTTGTGCATGAAGACGTAAAAAAATTCTTTGAGGGGTTTCCGAGCAATGCACATCCAATGGGTCAGTTATGTTCACTCATGTGTACCCTGAGTTCATTTTATCCTGATTCATTAAATCCAAATGCAGGCAAAGAGGAAATAGATCTTACTATGATCCGTATTCTTGCAAAAATGCCCACCCTTGTTTCATGGATTCATAAAAAATCAATTGGCCACCAGGTAATGTATCCGCTAAATAAATATGATTACGTTACAAATTTTCTATACATGACTTTCGGCATGCGTAGCGAAGATTATATTGCTGACCCTGTAATTGTTGATGCTTTAGATAAATTATTAATTCTGCATGCTGATCATGAACAAAATTGTTCAACATCAACAGTGCGTATGGTTGGCTCTTCTCAGGCAAATCCTTATGCAAGTGTTGCAGCGGGTGTAGCCGCTTTGTGGGGGCCATTACATGGCGGAGCAAATCAGCAGGTAATTGAAATGCTGGAAAAAATAAAATCTGATGGCGGTAACGTTGCAAAATGGGTAGAAAAGGCAAAAGATAAAAACGATCCTTTCCGCTTAATGGGCTTCGGACACAGGGTATATAAAAATTTTGATCCAAGAGCTAAAATTATTAAACAGGCTTGCGATAATGTTTTGAGTAAGCTCGGAATTCATGATCCAATCCTTGATATCGCTAAACAATTAGAAGAGGCTGCGCTAAAGGATGAATATTTTGTGGAAAGAAAACTCTATCCGAATGTAGATTTTTATTCGGGGATTATTTATCGTGCAATTGGTTTTCCTACTGAAATGTTCACTGTATTATTTGCTTTGGGAAGATTGCCCGGATGGTTGAGCCAATGGAAAGAGATGCGGGAAAGTAATGAGCCAATCGGAAGACCACGACAGATATATGTGGGTGCAACAGAAAGAGATTATATGAATATTGCGATCAGGTAACTGGGTCTATATGTATCGCAAAATATCATTTAATTACTTTACTTCAATTGGTCAGCTAACTCACTGTATGTCCTTAACTCCATACTTTGCCGAATAAGCTCTTGCTTCTTCTTCTGTATCAAAAACTTTTACTAGCTGAAAGATTGTATTTATAGGTTCAATGCTATCTCCAATATTTACGATGCCAGAATTATTATCAGGATCATCCAGACAGATATCAATTAAACAATATTTCTGCGGATATTGTAACGGATCTTCAACACTTTTTTTTGGATCATAATAAGTAATTTCTAATTTGCGGATAATAGTGCATAATTCATTTGGCTGGTTCTTAAACGGATCATCTGGTGTAATTTCAGGAACCATTTCTTTTGTTTCTGTTTGTGATGTGGTTTCTTCATTAGTAGCAGTTTGCCTGTTGCAGCTTGAATTATAAAATAAAAATGTAATTGCAATAATTACTGCTAAAAAATATTTATGCATAAATTTTATTTTCTTGTTTTTTGTTTGAATGACCATGTGATATAAAAATTGGAAACAACTGTTCCATCTTCTATCCTCCCCTCACTTTTTGCCTTCACTGTTACTCCTTCACCTGTTGTTATTGCTTTTTCAACAGCTTCAAAAATTTCTTTTCCGTTTGCACATGTAAAATAAATTCCTGAAGTTGCTTTTTTCAAAAATTCACCTTCTAAATTAGTAACAAGCATACTTAACGGCGGATCGCATCCCTGTATTGCCATTAAACCTAAAACACCTGTACTCATTTCTGCAGCCATTGCCTGGGTTGCAAAATAAACTGACCTGAAAGGGTTTTGCGTCAACCATTTAAATGGAACCGAAACAACACACTTTTCTTTATCTAAACTTCTTAGGCGCACACCGGCAATTAATGCGATCGGCAATTTTTTCAACAAAAAGAATTTAAATAAAAAACTATCAGTAATTCTTTTCCTGAATTTGTCCTGTGCCTTTTCCCTCATTGGTTTTTTATTATTTGGTTGAATAATAACCGTCACAATTATTTCTATAATACACTTTTCCGGGTTATTTTTTGTAATTATTTTTGGTGCTAAGTTTTTAGTGCTTTAATTTAGCATAAAAATACGACTATTCATGAGTGCTGTATTGACAGATGTGAAAATTGATATACAGGAGATCGTAGATGATTTGCTTGGTTTCCGCCTAATTGTACATAATGACAATGTGAATACTTTTGAGTGGGTAATTGAAAGTTTGGTTGATATATGCAATCATACTACTGAACAGGCAGAACAATGTGCTTTCCTAATACACTACAAGGGAAAATATGCTGTTAAGCAGGGCGATAAGCAAAAACTATCTCCTATGCGGGAAGCATTAGTGGACAGGGGAATAAATGCAACACTTGAATAAATTACGATGGCTTTCTACTCTCTGGATGATCGCCTTATTTTTCCGGACCCAAATGATGCAGATGAAGATGGTTTGATTGCCATTGGCGGCGATTTAACAATTGACCGATTACTTGTTGCTTACAATGCCGGAATATTTCCATGGTTCGCAGAGTATAAGGTTCCTTTCTGGTATTCTCCGGATCCCCGTTGCGTAATATACCCGGGTGATCTGAAAGTGTCACACTCCATGCAACAATTATTTAAAAAGAATTTTTTTACAGTAACACTTGATCATGATTTTCCTTTTGTAATTAAACAATGTGCAAAGGCTGCAAGAAAAAATGAAACTGGTACATGGATAAGTAAAGATTTTCAAAAAGCATATATTGATCTGCACAATGCGGGGTATGCACATTCCATAGAAGTATGGAAAGAAGATAAAATAGTTGGCGGATTATACGGTGTGAGTTTAGGTAGCTGTTTTTTTGGGGAAAGTATGTTTACGCAAATAAGCAATGCAAGTAAATATGGATTTGTTTTTTTGGTACAACTGTTAAAACAAAAAAAATTTACATTAATTGATTGCCAGGTTTATAATGCACACCTCGGAAGTTTGGGTGCAATAAATATTGAACGAAAGATCTTTCTGAAAGAATTAAAAAAAGGTTTGAAGAAAGAAACGTTAAAAGGAAATTGGAAAAATTTTCTATAATGATCTCTTCAAAGTATTTTGTATTTACTCCTGCACATACACCCTCTTCACCCTCTGCGAAATTCCTGTTAATATTTCATAAGGAATTGTTTGCATCATTACAGCATATTGGTGTAAAGAAATATGTTCCCCAAAAATCTCAGCAATGTCCCCCTCTTTTATGCTTTGAATATTTGTAACATCCACCATGATCATATCCATACAAACTTTACCAACAACAGGCGCATCATTTCCATTGATAAAAACTTTACCAATACCATTGCTTAATCTCCTGCTAAAACCATCAGCATAACCAATATTTAATGTTGCAATGCGCATATTTTTTTCTGCATAAAAACTTCTGCCGTAGCCAATGCTCTCACCCGCTGAAATATTTTTTATTTGTGATACAGTTGTAAATAAATAACTCACCGGCAATAATTTTTTCAAAATATTTTTTGATGGATCATCACCATACAATCCAATACCAAGTCGCACCATATCAAACTGCCCTTCAGAAAATTTACTAATACCGGGCGAATTTAAAATATGCCTTATTATCGGGTAATCAAATTGCGTAGTTATCTTTTTCGATATCTTATCAAATAATTGAATTTGTTTTTTAGTAAAATCATTTTCCTTTTCCTCATCAGCAGCAGCAAGGTGAGAAAATACACTTGCAATTTTTATTGAAGGATATTTTTTTATGATCTCTATTGCTTCCTCAACTTCTGTTGAATCAAAACCGAGACGATGCATACCGGTATCAATTTTCAAATGTATTTTTCTGTCTACCTCCTGGGGGGAACCAGGAGAAGCTATAAACTCAACAAACAATTTTAATATCCTCAAATTATATATCTCCGGCTCCAAATTAAATTCAAAAAGATGCTCAAATGTGTCGGGTTCAGGATTCATCACCATAACAGGCAAATGAATTCCATTCTTTCGCAATTCAATTCCCTCATCTGCATAGGCAACAGCAAAATAATCTACATGATTTGATGCAAGCACACTCGCAATTTCTGCAGTACCGCTGCCATAAGAAAATGCTTTTACCATCGCCATTGTTTGTACACCCGGATGCAGTAATGCCCGGTACACATTTAAATTATGCACCAAATGATTTAAATTAATTTGAAGAACTGTGCCGTGTGTCTTTTGCGATAATAAATTACTTATGCGTTCTAAACGGAATCTTCTTGCGCCTTTCAATAAAATAAACTGGCTATGAAAATTATTTTGCCCGAAAGAATGGATAAAATTTTCTGCTGATGAATAAAATTGAGTTTTTATACCGCTTATACTTTCAAAGTATACAGCATGCGCTGAAATAATTTCACCAATGCCGGTAAAATATTGTATTTTGTTTTCATCTATCAGTTGTGCAACTTCTTTATACAAAGCATCAGCATTAACCCCGCTTTCATCAATATCAGATAATATTACATGCGTTTGCAGATTTTGTTTCTGGCGTTGCAGAAAATGTAAAGCAATTTCAAGTGATGCAATATCTGAACTGTAAACATCATTTATAATAAAACAATTATTGATTCCCTTCTTTAATTCAAGACGCATAGATACAACCGGCAGCGATGTTAAACTTTCCCGCAAGTGTGGTTCGTCAATTCCAAAATTATCTGCAACAATAATTGCGCATACGGCATTTTCAAACGATGCGTCATCAATAAAAGGGATTTCAAGATTTTTTATTTGTCTGCCAATAAGGTGAATATCAAAAATTGTTTTAGCATTTTCTATCCTGATATTTTTGACCTGTATATCTGCATTTGAATTATTCAATTTGCTCCATGAGGTTGTAACAGCATTCGGAATGTGCTGATGAATTTCGCCTGACACATAAGGATAATCTGCACAATAAAATAATACATCAAGCTGATCACCTGAAAATAACTTTAATTTTTCGGCTATTTTTTGATGTATATCAGAAAATCCTTCGTCATGCGCCGGACCTATATTCGTAAAAACTCCAATTGTAGGTTGAATTATTTTTTCCAGGTTTTCCATTTCGCCTGGCTGTGATATTCCCGCCTCAAAAATTGCAAGGTCATTTGTTGCATCCAATTGCCAGACACTTAACGGAACACCAATTTGTGAATTATAACTTTTTGGGTTACGGCAAATATTTTTAGTTGTTCTCAGTAAATGATATATCCATTCTTTAACTATTGTTTTCCCATTACTTCCGGTAATTCCAATAACATCAATCGAAAATTTATTTCTGTGATGTGCTGCAAGTTGTTGCAATACAAGCACTGAATTTTCAACCAATAAAATATTTGCATCAGGATATTTAGTAAGATCAGTATTTTCAGCAATAAAATTTCTCACACCCGCATTGTATGCCTGAGAAATAAATTTGTGCCCGTCAAAATGTTTACCTTTTATAGCAATAAACAGGGAATTCCCGGGAAAAATAATTGAGCGGCTGTCTGTCAGTAAATACTCAATATTTGCTTTGCTGCTGACAATCTGTCCCGATGCAGTTAAAATAGATTTAATTTCTTCAATTGTATATGGCATTGCAAAACGTTCAGCAAAACTAATCAACCCTTTACAGTGTAAGGAATCAAATGCCGGGATGCCCGCAATCACTTATCTTTGTACCTTTTCTGAGGGAATAATTTTTGACATGCCCGAGGTCTCTAGTAAAAACTTAAAGCAGAACAATTTATATGAATTTATTAACAAAAACGCTTTCAAATTTATTTGGCGGAAGTAAACATGAAAAAGATGTAAAGGCAATTGAACCATTGGTGGGAAAAATCAATGCGGAGTTTGCAAAATTATCTTCATTAAGTCATGATGAACTCCGCAGCAAAACTCATGAATTCAAAATAAGAATCAAGGAACACTTAAAAAGTATTGATGCAGAAATAGCAAAACTAAAGGCAGAAGGTGAAGCATTTGATATTGATGATATAGGCGAAAAAGATGCGATCTACAAGAAAATAGATGTTGAAATAAAAGACAGGGATAAGGAAATTGAAAAAATACTGTTTGAAATATTAACTGAAGCATTTGCAGTTTTCAAAGAAACAGCAAAAAGTTTTTCAGAAAATGGTGAAATTATTGTTACTGCAAATCAATTAGACCGTGATCTTTCTGTAACAAAAGATTTTGTAACAATAGAGGAGGATAAAGCAACA
>JACMJP010000081.1 GCA_014380545.1 Chitinophagales bacterium
AAGTCTAAATTTTCACCATCAATTTTCTTTTCCCATTTTTTATACTCCCCTTCAAGTGTTTTTTTTAATTCTGCATCGGCAATAATCTCTTTTGTTTTATGAATGGCAAATAAATTTTGTACGATGTTCTTTTGCTCTTCTGCTTTTTTATCGTAGCTGCGGTTATTCTCTGAAATCTCACTTAAATATCTTGTGCGGCTGGGCGGAATGATGAATATTTTTTTACTCATTTCATCCGTGATATGAAAATCAGAATGCAGATCAACTTTTGTTTTTTCCTTAATTGTGTCCATTAAATGGCGATACAATTGATTTGTGCCCGGGTCATTAAATTGTGAAGCAATGGTCGCAAACACAGGCATTGTTTCCACATTTTTTTCAAATAACTTATGATTGCGCTGAAATTGTTTTCTCACATCCCGCTGTGCATCCTGTGCGCCTCTTTTATCAAATTTATTTATCGCAATAATATCAGCGAAGTCAAGCATATCAATTTTTTCCAGTTGACTTGCTGCACCAAATTCAGGCGTCATAACATATAAACTCACATCACTGTGTTCGGTAATTTCTGTATCGCTCTGACCAATACCGGATGTTTCTAAAATAATTAAATCAAAATTTGCAGCCTTTAATATTTTAACTGCTTCATCCACATGCTTGCTCAACGCAAGATTCGCTTGTCTTGTCGCCATACTGCGCATATACACCCGGGGATTATTAATTGCATTCATGCGAATTCTGTCGCCTAATAATGCACCGCCTGTTTTTCTCTTACTTGGGTCAACGGATAGAACAGCAATTGTTTTGTCCTTAAAATCAACTAGAAACCTTCTGACCAACTCATCAACAAGGGAAGATTTTCCTGCACCGCCTGTTCCTGTAATTCCAAGCACAGGAGTTTTATTGTCTTTTATCATGACCTGAACTTGCGCCATGATATTTTCTGATTCATCAGATTTATTTTCTATCGCTGAAATTGTTTTGCCAATACTTCCCCAATCTTTTATTTTTAGTTTACTTACTTCACCATTTAAATTTATTCCTGTTGCAAAATCACTTTTTTGAACAAGGTCATTTATCATTCCCTGCAGACCCATTGCTCTTCCATCATCTGGTGAATAAATTCTTGTAATTCCGTATTTATGGAGTTCTTCTATTTCAGTTGGCAAAATTGTTCCGCCACCACCACCAAATATTTTTATATGCGTTGCATTTTTTTCTTTTAACAGATCATACATGTATTTAAAATATTCTACATGCCCACCCTGATAACTCGTCATTGCAATTGCCTGCACATCTTCCTGAATCGCACAATTCACAACTTCTTCCACACTTCTGTCGTGTCCTAAATGAATTACTTCAACTCCCGTCGCCTGAATAATTCGGCGCATCACATTTATGGCAGCATCATGACCATCGAATAAACTTGCAGCAGTTACAATACGAACTTTATTTTTAGGATGATAAGGCTGAACTTCTGTCATAAAATGAAATATAAGGCAAATTTAACCCAAGTTAAATGAAAAATGAGAATACAAATGCTGCCGGAATATGGGTAGAGGAAACGTTTTTCGAAAAAAATAAAATTCTAATAGTTTACAAACTGATACGTAAAAATATTTTCACAGGAAAGAGATCTTGACTTTAAAAATCTGCCTGTTCCGGTTTGTTGAACATATAAAGTTAAATTATAATTTGAAAGGCCCCTTTTTTACAGCTTCCACAAAAAATTGCATATAGGAGATTCTATTAGAGTTGCGGATGCTTAATAATATGTTCTTTATAAATAAAAGGAGGCATTGTTTTTTGCAATGCCTCCATAGTAATATTATTATTTAAAATTTATTCAACAATCAACTTTTGTGTTACAACTTCATTATTTTCTATTTCTGCAATGATGAAATACATTCCTGCAGGTAATGCTGAAATATCAACTGTAAAATAATTTGTTCCGTTTATGATATTTCCGCTGTAAATATTCAATACATTTTTACCCAACATATCAAGCATGATAATTTTTGTTTCGCCGTTTTGCAAACTATTTAAAACAATATTTGCATTTGTAGTTGCAGGATTCGGATAAATAGTAATATGTGATATTATTTTTTCTTCCTCAATTCCTGTTGTACATGCACCGTCTGTCCAGTATAGAACCCCATGGTAATAATATGCAAAACATTCATTTGAATAGGTTACGCCATCGCATCCGCATACAGGATCATATTCTTCAGTACAAGCGAATGTAGAATCAATTATACTTTCATCTATACAATCATCATCATCGCCAATAAATATATTAAGGCAGTATTCATCAAAACAATCTGTTCCTTCATCGCCCACTGTTAAACATACTGTATATATCCCCGGCTCTTCATATATATGATCAGGATTTTCAAATTCACTTGCACCGCCGTCACCAAATGTCCAATGGAAATCATCTGTAAGTCCTGTTGATTCATTTGTAAAGTTTACAAGCCATCCATCATCTGTTAATTCTATAGATTCAACAATAAAATATGCTTCACATGATGCTGTTGATTCATCAACTTCAA
>JACMJP010000082.1 GCA_014380545.1 Chitinophagales bacterium
CGTATTTTTTTTAATTACATCAATTGTATCTTTTTCACAAATTCCCGAACTCAGCATCAGTAAAAAATTCGCTGATACTTGCACAATTAATTTCAGTAAGCCTGATAGTGGACAGTTTATCCGAATGTATCCTGTAAATTTTTTAGATACCACAAACAGCGAAAAAGTTTTTTTAGATGATGCTTTTTATGATACGCTCACCATGATCATAAACAGTTTACCGAATTGTAAATTTGAATTGGCCTCCCATTCTGATAGCTACGGACAAGACCCGAAGAATATAAATATCACAAAAAAAAGGGCGCAAGGACTTATGTTATATCTAATGCAGCAATGTGGTGTTCAGAAAAAAAATATTATTGCAAGAGGTTATGGTGAACAACAGTTACTTAATAATTGCGACGATGGTATTGAATGTACAAAAGAACAGCATACAGTAAATCGCAGAATTGAATTAAAGATCATTGGGTTTATTGAGTGAAAATTTTCCCAGTATCGGAATTAAATTACGGTAATGCGTCAATTAAATCATCATACCTGCTTTCAAATAATTCACCTTCACCGCACATAAGTTCATCGTAAGTTGCATAAATATCTTCAATCCGGTTTTCCGGGTTTGGGTGTGTACTTAAAAATTCAGGGATATTTGTTCCTCCTTCAGCTTCAATCTTTTCAAAAAAACCTGCGGCCCCTGCAGCATAATATTCTGTTGGACACAAATAAATTACCGAATATTCATCTGCCTGACTTTCATCACCCCTGCTAAATGCAAGCCCTGCCAAACCAATTGCAATATCAGTGAGCACACTTGAATTTTCACCCAGCACAATACTTACTAATAATGAAATTCCGTATTGTTCAGTTAACTGATCTGTTACATGACGCAGATCAGCATGCGCCATTTCATGCCCTAATACTCCTGCAAGCTGTGCCTCATTTTCCAAATATTTAATTAAGCCTGTGTACACATAAATATATCCTCCCGGTGTACAAAATGCATTTAATATTTCATCATCATGAATAATTCTTAATTTCCATACAAATTCATCTGCATATGTTATTTTTCCTGATGCAAGTATTCGGTCCCTGATATCATTCATGAGATCATATGCATCATCATAAGTACTTTCACTTAATATCGGATACATTGTGGGATCAGCTAATATTTCAGCATCTAGTTGTTCACCGAGTGCTTTGTCATCTTCAATTGAAAAAATATTTATGCCGCCGCCATTTGAGCATGACAGATTAAAAATGGTAATAAAGGTGATAGTTATGCAGGTGGATATTAAAAGACGATTCTTTTTCATACAATTAAAACGATTTTTGTTTCCCGTTATTCAAATTATAATCCAAAGTTAAATTTTATTGCTGAAAATACTTAAAATATAAAAAAGTGATTGCTGCACTTTAACTTGCAGGCCGTGGCAGCAGGTATAAATGAAATAAAAAAACCGATTGAGCAGGAATTAAATGAATTTGAAAAAAAATTCCGTGCTGCTATGAAAAGTAATGTGCCGTTGCTTGACAGGGTTATGTATTACATTGTGCAGCGCAAAGGAAAGCAGGTGCGCCCAATGTTTGTTTTACTTAGTGCAAAATTATGCGGCGAAATTTCTGAACGAACCTATACTGCAGCTTCCTTAATCGAATTATTACATACAGCAACATTAGTGCATGATGATGTAGTGGATGATGCTCATGAACGCCGTGGATTTTTTTCCATTAATGCATTATGGAAAAATAAAATTGCAGTATTAGTTGGAGATTATTTATTAGCAAAGGGATTATTATTATCACTTGACAGGAAAGAACACCGTATGTTAAAAATTACGAGTACTGCTGTGAAAGAAATGAGTGAAGGTGAATTGATGCAAATTGAAAAAGCAAGGCGGCTTGATATTAAAGAAGATATTTATTATGAGATCATCCGCAAAAAAACTGCCTCTTTAATTGCAGCAGCATGCAGTGCTGGTGCAGCAAGTGCAAGTGATAATGAAAATACAATTGAACAATTGCGTTTGTTTGGTGAATATATCGGCATTGCCTTTCAAATTAAAGATGACCTGCTGGATTATGGTAACGATGAGATTGGAAAACCGAGAGGCATAGATATTAAAGAACGTAAAATGACATTGCCATTAATTTATTGTTTGAATAATTCCGACAGGCCAGCTAAAAGAAAGATCATCAATATTGTTAAAAATCATAATACGGATAAAAATAAAGTACAGGAAGTAATAACGATGGTGAAACAAAGTGGCGGAATTGAATATGCAATAAATAAAATGCTGGAGTATCAGCAAAAAGCATTTTATATTTTAAACGCTTTTCCTCAAAGTGAAAGCTCTGTTGTTTTAGAGAAATTAGTTAGGTTTACTACAGAACGCAAGATGTGAGAAAAATTAAATCAAGATAACTTTTTCAACCATTACCTCATCAGCAACAATTATTTTTATATAATACACTCCGGCTGATAATTGATTTCTTTTTATTCTGAAGAAGTTATTTTCAATTGAATAAATACGTTTAATAACTTTTCCTGATGCATCACATAATTCAAATTGGGCATTTTGTAGCTGATGAGAATTTAAATTGAGTTGAACAAAAAATTCTGTTGTTGCAGGATTAGGATAAACATTTATTGAGAGTGGATATATATCTTCTATATTTACTGCACCACAGTCAGGATCGTATGCAATGGATGGTGACCCTTCAGGACAACCGGCAAACCAGTTTGACGCATCGTTCATTTTTCCTGTTGCATTTAATAATTCCAATGTTTTTCCATCGCCATCTGGCTCAGCAGTCCAGGGTGATTCATCATTATAAATCACGGAGAATTGAATATTCCCATTTGCATCAATTAATCTTAATTCTTCTCCGTCTTTATTTAATCCGAATTGAAATGGTCCTGTATAATTTGTAGTTAAAGGATGTCTTTCTGCAAAAGAAGAAATATCATTGGCAAGTACGAATCTTTCGCCTGCACTTAAATTACTACCTGCAGGAAAATAATATAGCAAGGTATCATTTTTATCTGCGAATTTCCATCCGCTTATATCTATTGCTGATGAAGTTGTATTATAAATTTCTACCCAATCACCTGCGTTCATATCTGCAGCTGAATTATAATTGATTTCTCCAAAAACAATTTCCACATCACACGGATCATATGCTTCACCGGGTGAGCCAAACATACATCCGTCAAACCAATTAGCCGGATCATTTATATCATCGTCATAATTTAATACCTCAAGTGTTCTTCCCGTGCCATCCGCACCTTTACTCCAGTCAAGCGAATCAATATA
>JACMJP010000083.1 GCA_014380545.1 Chitinophagales bacterium
AATTAAAACGCATGTATTTCCTTCCATGTTAATTTTCATATCATGCAATTTTGCATAGCGGCTTGTTTTAGAAACTATCTCCTGAAATATTTCCATCTTATCTAATATCCATGCAAGAAATTTCCCCTCTTCACTTAATGATTTGAATTTAAAAACCGGGGCCCGTTGAACAGATTCTGTTAAACATATGGATACGATGCCTCCACACATTCTTGTTGCTCTTGCTCCCCTGTTATAGGATGCAACTAAAGCACCTTCACTTGTTGCAAGAGGAACATAAAAATCACCCTGCGCAAGTGTTCCATGAATATGTAAAGGGCCGATAATTCCAGTCGGAATTTGCGTCATCCCAATATATTGTTCAATATTTCCTCTTAAAGATTCGGGCTCATTAAATATTTTTTCACCAATGAGATAAGGCATATCTTTTCCCGTTTTATCTTTTAAAAACTGAATACGGTCTTCCTGTGCATCTTTGGTCCATGACATTGCTCCCGGAATTTTGGGCACACCGAGTATATCATCACTATCAAGTTTTATTTCCTCCAGGATCTGGTCGTATGGTTTTATGGAAGAAAATAATTCAATGAGTTTTTTAGCTCTTTCTGCTGAGGTGGACATTGTGTGTTTATTTAAGTATCAAATGTTATGAAAGTCAAAGGTATGAAAGCGCAGTAGAGTTAAATAATTGTAAAACGCAAAACACTTTTAATATCGTATTGATTTTTACAAAATTTGAAAAATGAAGATAGAAGTTTGCGAATATTAATAAAATGATCCTTTTTGTAAATAATTCTGCACATAATCTTTTATACCATCTTCAAGCGAATAAAAAGATTTTGTGTAACCTGCACTGAATAATTTTTCCATTTTTGCCTCTGTAAAATATTGGTATTTGTCACGAATGTCTTCAGGAATATCTATCCATTCAATTTCAAGAGGTATTCGCATTGCCTCAGCAGTTGCTTTCGCAAGATCATAAAATGTTCTTGCTGTACCTGTGCCCAGGTTGTAAATACCATTTCCAGGCTTGTTTTGCATAAGCCACATTATCACATCTAAAACATCCTGTACATAAATAAAATCCCGCAGTTGCTTTCCATCTTCAAAGTCACTATTGTGCGATCTGAATAATTTTACTTTTCCTGTTGACTGAAACTGATTGAAAGCATGAAACATTACAGAAGCCATTCTTTTTTTGTGATATTCGTTAGGGCCATACACATTAAAAAATTTTAACCCATACCAGTTTGGCGGAGTTTTGAAATTTTTTGTTGAATGCAGATCCTTCGCAGCGCTCAGGACGAATTTATCAAATTCATTTTTTGAAACACCATATGGATTTAACGGGTGTAATTTTTTAATAAGATCATGCGCATCATCATATCCTGATTCTCCCGCACCGTAAGTTGCGGCAGACGATGCATAAATAAACGGTATTTGATATGCTGTACATATTTCCCAAATCTCTTTGGAATAATTTGTATTGAGTGCAGCAAGTAATTCAGCATTAAATTCTGTAGTATCTGTTCTTGCTCCAATATGAAAAACAAGGTGAATATCCGGAGCATTATTCTTAAACCAGCTTATAAAATTTTCTTTTTGAATTTTTAAAAAATATTTTTTACCAATTAAGTTTTTATTCTTTTCTTCTTTCGTGAAATCATCAACTATAACAATATTATTAAAGCCGGCCTGATTGCATTTTGCGATCAAACAACTTCCTATAAAACCTGCCGCCCCGGTAATAATTATCATTTCCTTATTTTTGCATCAAATATCTTTAAACTCTTACAATGAAAAAAATTATTGCGCTTGTATTTATTATAGCATGTATTCTGACGGCTTGCACAGATAAGAAAAAAGAAAGTGCTGTAGTTTATAATGATACTGTTGTAAAGGCAGTTGACAGGGCAGACAGTGTTATTCAAATTTTGTTTTCATTCAAAATGTTTGAAAAATTTTCCGAAGCGCAGAATGGATACAATACGACATTTACGAAATCTTTAAATCAATTGAATAGTTTACAACCAATTGTGGGCGATGATACGCTCCGGCAAACTGCTATTGAATTGATAGAAACCTATAAAAATATTGTGAATGAAGATTTCGGAGGAATTTACAAGATCATGAACGATTCAGCATATACAGTTACTGATTCTTTAAGGGTTGATTCACTCATGGCCGAAATGTATAGTAAGTGGCAGGTGCAGAGCAGTAATATGGCAACAGAACAAAATGATTTTGCAAAAAGGCATGGAATTATTTTAGAAAAATAATTCCATTTGAACTTCATAAAAAAAGTCGCTGCACAAATCATACAGCGACTTTTTTATTTTATAAATTGTATTTATTGAAATTCTTTCGGTAGTCCTAATTGTTCCCTTAATGGAAGATCATTGTTGGTATGTTTGCTCCAGTAATCAAGCATCATTTCTTTATTTTTTGAAGCGACAGTAGTAAGCATTTTTCCATCCAGTCCGGGATATGTATCTTCCCATCCTGTTATCTTATAAGGAAATATAGGCTCAAATGTGATGCTTAAAGTTCTTTTTAGTGATGGATATTCAATTTGATATATTTTCATTCCTTCAGCATCTCTCAATGATAATTTCGCTTTTACAGGTTCAATTGGTTTATGCGCTAATCGCAGATATAATGAACCCGGTAAAATAATTTGTTCTCCTGAAGGTAATTTATCGGGTGCGAGGCGAATTAAATTCCATATTTCATCTTCAGTTAATACAACTTCCAGTTTTATATCCTTATCTCCTTCGCTTTCAAAATAAGAGCGTTGTTCTATATCATATTTATTATTGCGGTTATTTAATTGGTAATAAATCATTCCGCACCATTCCTGAACACTATTTGTAGTTTTTACAGCATGCGGATAATTATTCAGATCTGTAGGGGAAAAACTACTCATCATCATAGAATACGGATAAATACCTGTATTAAATTTTATTGATTGATTTATTTTCATAACAGGTAATTTATCATCACCGGCATTATAATTATCTAATTTCACCTGTTTGCTTTTTGAAAAATCTTCAGTAACAAAAACATTTACAACTGTTCCTTTATGAATTTCACCATAGCGGGATTGCTGCAATGTATAACTTGTTAATTCTGCCAAACCCTGGTACCAGTAATTATTCCATTCAGCAGAAGGGGTATAAGGAGGATGCATTTCTCCAGACACCCTGGTATTATCCTCTACTGATGTTTTAGCATCTGCTTTTTTCTGGCAACTATTTAATGTTATTATAAATGTTGCAGAAAGCAGGAGGATTATTCCGGAAAAATATTTTGTATTCATAGCATGAAAAGTTTAATATTTTTTTGAACGACTGATAAAAACAGAAAGTTCATTGCGGCAAAATGAAATTTGATTCGTAAACAGTAAATTTAGCAAAATCATTTTGAAATGTTTTTATAATAACAGCGCTATCGC
>JACMJP010000084.1 GCA_014380545.1 Chitinophagales bacterium
ATTATACAGTGGTGTAAGAGACTGGAACGGAAAAATTGATTACGATTATTACCTGAATACAAACAACACAATTAAATTCGGAGCAAATTATATTTACCATACATTCACTCCCTATTCTGCTGAAGGCAGTGCAGGTGATGTTGAATTTTCTACAGATTCGTTAAATAAAAAATATGCCCATGAAACATCTATTTACATACAGGATGAATTTGATATTGGTGCATTATGGAGATTTAATATTGGTGTGCGGGGAAATTATTTTTTACAGGTTGGCCCCTGGAACGATATTCAGGTTGATGCGCAAACAGGTTTACCGATTGATACAATTTTTTATGCTAAAGGAAAAGCAATTCAGGATTATTGGGGAATTGAACCAAGATTTAATGCAAGGTTTATTATTGATGAAAAATCATCCCTGAAAGCCGGCATCACTTTTACTAATCAATATATTCATCTTGTAAGCAATTCGAGCAGTACATTGCCAACTGATCTTTGGGTACCGAGTTCATTAAAAGTGAAACCTCAAAAAGGTATTCAATATTCGTTAGGTTATTTCCGCAATTTTAAAGACAATACGTTTGAAACATCTGTGGAGGTTTATTATAAAGATCTGCAAAATCAAATTGAATACGCTGACGGTTATGTTCCTGAATTAGGAGAGGAAATAGAAAATAATTTTGTGTTTGGTGATGGACGAAGTTATGGTGCAGAATTTTTTCTTAAAAAAGCAAAAGGAAAATTTAATGGCTGGATAGGATATACCTTATCAAAAACAGAAAGATATTTTCCGCAATTAAGTACAGGAGAAGAATGGTTCCCTACAAAATATGACCGTGTGCATGATCTTGAAGTAGTGGCTATTTATGATTTCAATGAACGCTTATCTGTAAGCGGAACATTTGTATATGCAACGGGTCAAGCAACAACAATTGTAGAAAGTTTTTATTTTCTGGAGGGCGAATTACATACAGATTATGGACCGAGAAATGGTTATCGTCTTGATCCTTATCATCGTATGGATCTTTCATGCACATTAAAAAATAAACCCGAAAAGAAATTTGAAAGTAGCTGGAATTTTTCTTTTTACAATGTATATAACAGGAAGAACCCCTATTTTATTTACACAGATTATGAGGGGGATTTTGCAACGGGTACTGTTGATGTTCGGGCAGTGCAGGTTTCAATTTTTCCTGTTATACCGAGTATAACATGGAATTTTAAATTCTGATAATGAATAATCAGTAATGAATAATGAGTTTAATAAATGAATAAAATAAAATGGTAACAAAAAAATATATTAGCTGATAAGATGAAACAAAAAAAAATCAATATAAAAATTCTTTCTGCACTCATAACTCATTGTTCATTACTCATTTTTTTCCTCTCCTCCTGCGAAAAAGAAATAACTCTTGATATTCCCCAGGCAGAACCAAAATTAGTTGTGGAAGGATCTATCGAAAATGGAATGCCGCCATTCATTACGCTGACACAAACAATTCCATTTTACGGAGAAATAAATTTTAATGAATTAGATAATTATTATGCACACGATGCAGAAGTAATTGTAAATGATGGAACAGCAAGTGTAACATTAACTGAATACTGTTTAAGTGAATTGCCCGAAGAACTTATTCCAATTGTTGCTGAATTTCTTGGTCTTGC
>JACMJP010000085.1 GCA_014380545.1 Chitinophagales bacterium
GATCTTTCCTTCATCATATTTTTCATTCAATTCATGTACAGTAATCCCTGTTTCTGTTTCTTTATTTTCAAAAACTTTTGTATGAACATATTTTCCATACATGCCTTTGCCGCCATATTTTGGCAGCAATGCCGGATGTATATTTAGGATGCGATGTGGAAACGCCTGTATAAAAACAGAAGGTAACAATTGAAGATAACCTGCAAGGATGATATATTGTGTTTTATATGATCTTAGATATGCAATGATGGCCTCAACGTTTTGCCAATCTGTTTCTGAGAATATTTTTACAGGAATATTATTTTTTTCTGCCTTTTGAATTACTTCTGCTTTCGGGTTATTTGTTACAACAAGATTGATATAAATATGAGCATGCTCTTTAAAATAATGTATCAGGTTTTCTGCATTGCTTCCTTTGCCGGATGCAAAAATGGTAGTACCCATTTTATTTGAAGAGAAATTATCAGAGCCCGAATTCATCTATTAGTATCTTTTGAAAAAAATCATTCATATTTAACAGGCCATCTAATTTTTGTATTTCCAAAGTTGAGATAACGAAATTTGTTTCACCGCCGGTATTTATTTTTTTCGCAATAACTGTTGAGTTTCCCGTCCATGGTGAAAATTCAAGTGTTATATTATTCTTTGCAGTAAGATCCGCATTGTATAATTCTGTTGCCCCGGGTTGTAAAGCAATTGGTTTAACAATCCCAACAATGGAAGTGCCCTGTAAAACCGGATAATCAACATCCGTTGGATTAAGCTGCGCACCAAGATCAAGAATTAAAGTTGTATCAGATGGATCAATTAATGATGCAATAGGTGTAAAGTCCAGAAAATTACTAAGTGGATCAAATGAAGAAGATATATAAACACTCATCAGCATTTTGCCATTATCAATAAAAAAATCATTTGTTGTTTTTTGCGCAAGTGAAAAAGAATTATTTGCATCATTGCTGAACCAGATGATAATATCAAACAGATTAAAAACTTTCCCCTGCGTAATATTATCTGCACTCTGTTGTGTGTAAGCTCCTGCTATTTCTTCAAATATTTTAATTGTATCAAGTACACTAAATCCATTTTCACTTAAATTATCGACATAAAAATTAATTGGTGAAGTAGCAGTATATCCATCAACTAATAAAATACTGCTTGTAACTTGTTTCACAAATACAGAATCTGAAATGGCGAATGTTGACATTGCTCCACTTTGGTCTATTGCCCGGATATATAATTTATTCCAAACATTTGCAGAAAGTCCGTTTATAGTTTCTTCTTCTGCTATTGAAGAAGCATTGGAAAATACATTGCAAATAAAATTATCTGCTGTTGCGTCCTGCGCATGAAATAATACGGAGGTTACTGTTTTATCCAAAATATAAGGTGAAGCTGTTGTGTCATTAAAATATAATTGAAAATATTCAACATTATTTTCCCCATCCGGATCGCCTGCACCCCAATAGTATTTTAAAACAGGAAAACTTTTTTTGGGGTTGTTGATACCGGGTGTAAAAACTATAGTTGGCGGAGAATTTTTTACAGGAATAACTAATTGTGCAGGAGTTGGATCACTTAATCCATCGTTATCAATTGCCCTTATATGGAAAACATAATTCGCTGTATCCTCTCCTTGTGCCGGTGCAAGAATAAATGTGCTGTCCTGTATTTCAATATAACTCCAAATTGTAGCATCAGAAATAATTTCATCAAAAGTATATTCATAGCCAACAATGAAACCATCTGCATCATTTCCCCACCAGTTTAAAGTTACCTGGCTTGTTAAACGATCATCACCAAAACGAATAATTGTATCAATTATGGTAAATGTATTGGGAGCCTGGTTGGCATTTAATGTCCCTTCAAATTCTTTTTTACAGGAAAATAATACACTTGCTATGGTGATAAAAAAAATAATATGTATTAATTGGATACGCATTATGCTGCGAAGATAATTGGTTGTGCCTGAACCATTATCTTTACCCCATTATTTTTTCATGAAATGAGTGAACAGCAAAATTATTTTAAACATGAAACTGCAATTGTTGACGCCGGAGCTAAAATAGGTATGGGTACAAAAGTTTGGCATTTTACACATATCAGCAGTAAAAGTGTGATAGGGGATAATTGTATAATAGGTCAAAATGTTTTTATAGCTGACGATGTCGTATTTGGCAATAATGTGAAAGTGCAAAATAATGTTTCTGTTTATACAGGAGTAGTTTGCGAAGATGATGTTTTTCTTGGTCCATCCATGGTATTTACAAATGTTATAAATCCGAGAAGCGCTGTAGCCAGGAAAAATGAATATAAAAAAACACTTGTAAAAAAAGGTGCAACCATTGGAGCGAATGCAACAATTATTTGTGGAATTGAAATTGGGAAATATGCATTTATTGGTGCGGGCACTATTGTTACAAAAAATGTAAAAGATTACGCATTGATGATTGGTAATCCTGCGAAACAAACGGGATGGATGAGTGAATATGGTAATAAATTAATTTTTGATCCCACAGGGGTTGCAATTTGTAATGAATCAAATGAAAAATATAAATTGGAAAATAATCAGGTAATAAAATTATAAATGTCGAAAATAAATTTTGCGATTGTCGGTTGCGGACATATTGGGAAAAGACATGCTGAAATGATATTGCGTAATGCAGATGCTGAATTAATTGCTTTATGTGATATAAAAAATAGAAATGAATTAGCAATTGATAAGTATAACTTTCCATTTTTTTCATCTATTGATACTTTGTTAAACAGCGGATTACCCATTGATGTCGTGAATATTTGTACTCCTAACGGTTTGCATACTAAACATGCGCTTGCAGCACTGCATAATATCAGTTATTTGCTCATTGAAAAACCAATGTTATTGAATGCAGAGCATTTCGGTTGGGTATTTAAAAAAGCAAAAGAAAAAGACAAAAA
>JACMJP010000086.1 GCA_014380545.1 Chitinophagales bacterium
CCAGGCACCCGAATATGAATTTAAAGCAGATGATGGAATTGAACATACTTTCTGGGTTGTGCAAATTGAAAAACAAGTTGAAGCATTAATACAATTATTTAAGCAACATGTTCCTTTTACTTATATAGCCGATGGACATCACCGCAGTGCAGGAAGTGCAAAGGTTGGAAAACGAATGTCGGAAGAAAATAAAAATCATACGGGTGAAGAAGAATATAATTTCTTTTTAAGTGTAATATTTCCTGCAAGCCAGTTAATGATCATGGATTATAACCGTTTAATAAAAGATCTTAACGGATTAAGTGATTCAGCATTTTTAAATAAGCTTTCAGAAAAATTTATTGTTGAGAAAAAAGATACTACTTATAAACCTGAAGCATTGCATATGTTCGGATTGTATTTAAATAAACAATGGTACAAGCTTATTGCAAAAGATGATACGTATACAAACGACCCGATAAATATTCTTGATGTTACTATTATGAGCAATCATATATTAGATCCGCTACTCGGAATTAAAGACCAGCGCACAGATAAAAGAATTGATTTTGTGGGAGGAATAAGAGGACTTGGTGAATTGGAAAAAAGAGTTGACAGCGGTGAAATGAAAGTTGCTATTGCTTTATATCCTGTTAGCATTAATCAATTAATGGATATTGCCGACAGCGGAAATGTGATGCCGCCAAAAAGCACCTGGTTTGAACCGAAGCTGAGGAGCGGGTTGGTGGTGCATACATTTTAATATTTAAATTTTTTCGCCGGCTATTCTTCTTTGCCTGATTGTATCTTCAGGATCCTTTTCATATGCTTCTTCAAGCAAATGAATATATTCGGTAAAATCCTGGTTTATGCATTCATAAGGTAAATTATAATCAAGTATTTCTTCTACTCTTTCACTTTCTGATTTCCAATTTTCATATTCATCTCTTATATGCATAGCATAAATTATCCATGTATCAGGTTCAAAATTGCGCATCCATTCATATCTGTCAAATAATATTGGCTGCACTACATTATAAAATTCAGTTTTTCTTTTTTCCTGCCAGTTGAAAAAACGGAGAGATGAAGCATCTTCTTCTTTTTTAAATGCCTGCCACTCTTCATCACTGTTTATATATGAATAATATTTCCTGTCTTCATCACTCGTTGTTTTTGGTTGTGGCGGTGATGCATAAAACTTTTTCCATTGTTCAAACTTCGGATACTGTTTGCGCTGGTCAACCTTATTTATGTCGTCTAATCTTAATTTGGCTATGGCGACAGCAAGACCATATGTAGTGGCTACATTTATATCTTTCATGTATTTTGTCAGTATGGGATTATCATGCTTTGTCATAACCGGGTGCTGGTCAACCATGAGTGCGTGTAATTTAGGCGGCAGCACTTCCATTAAATATTTATAAATATTAAAAGCAAAATATAAAGTGTCGTATCCTTTATCAAAACTTGCAGCTATTTCCGGCGGAAACTTATGAATGTATTTATTGTAATATTCTTCGAAGTCGTCGGGCATGATATTAAGAATTATTAAGCTTTATAAATTCAAATATACGTTTTGTTAAATTTTGCGCTTCCTCACTTAAATCATCAAAATTATTAATATAATTAATTGCTTTATTGCAAAAATTTACTTTATTTTTAAGAGTTCCGGAATTAGCTTTATATTTTCTTTTCAATCCTGTAATATTATCTTCAATAAATTCTCCCAGGTATTTATTTTTGTATTTTTCTATTGTGAATTTTTTATCATCGTATTGTAGTTCATCTGACCTTTCAAAATCTTTTAATGTATTTAATATTATTTC
>JACMJP010000007.1 GCA_014380545.1 Chitinophagales bacterium
GATATTGTAAATGATACTTGGACACATAAATATTCAAGGCAAAAGGCAGTATATCCGTTAGCATATTTGAGAGATAAAAAATTCTGGCCGAGTGTAAGCAGAATTAATAATACATATGGCGATAGGAATTTAATGTGTGTTTGTCCGCCGATTGAGAGCTATATGGTGAGTGAGTGATTAAAATATTTTAATTATTCACCTTCACAAACTTTCCATTTGAAACAACATTTGCTTTATTTGAAATAACATATATATACTTTCCTGCAGGCAAATTGCAGGTATATGAAAATGGTAAGCCATGAATGCTTATTTTTTCTTTTATCAAACCTGAAACATCATATATATTGAGTTCATATTCATTTGTGTTATTTTCATCTGAGCGGATAATTGCATGGTCTTTTACAAGAGTTGGATAAAAATATATTTCATCATTATTTAATGCGGTATTAATTTGAATTGTAGTATCACAAACAGAAGACCTGTACCAGCATGATGTTTCATCATTTAAAAAATAATGATGTAATAAATGTGCTGCGTAATTGCTGCCTTCATCATCAAGGTGTAAGCCATCCACAGGCTCACCGTCGTATAAATTACAAGTCCATGCGGTATTATCATAAGTGTGTAAGCCGGGGTAATTATCATCTGAAACATCACCTCTTCTCCATAAATAAGGCCCCCATGTTAAATAAGGATCAGCATCTGCATTCCAGAAATAACCACTTATATAATCCTCAATAATTTTTTTTATTCCCCAACCAATCCAATAATCATAAGGTGGAAATGCAGTAAGTCCCCAATGAAAGGGATCCCTGTAACCCTGGTACTGCCTGTCAGATAAATAAACCATTTTTAAATTTGGGAAACGGATCTTGCAGGAATCAAGAAATTGTTTGTATTGAATTACGAAATAATTGATATAATTGTTAAAATTTTCAGTGGTGTATTGGGATGCTGTAAATGCCTGTGTGGAAAAATTATAGTTAATTGCATGCTCTGTTGAATCAGCATCAGAAAATAATGTTGTTGTCATGCACCAGATAATTTGCACTTGCTGCGGATGAAAATTTTCTGTTTCTAATAAATAATATAACTGATCAAAATAATTTCCATCCGGCAAAGTATCATTTTTATAATTTAATGAGTCCCCATTATTATATACTTCAATTCCGGTTCCTGACCGGCAGCCATCTATTTTAACAAGATCAGCATTTATTAGAGAGGTTGAAATACTATCGAAATGTAAACCAATGCGGAAAGGGGTGGATCCGCCAAGTGAAAGAAACACAATTTTATTTCCATAGCCATCCACATTTTCAGGAATTATTGCAGAACCTGTTTGAATTCCTTTCTCTAAATAAGAATTACTTCTTTCATTTTTTGCGTCAGGAAACAAACCTCCCATTTCTGAAAAATAGCTTTTGTTTGAATAAGGGTTATAAAAAAGTGATGTAGTTTCAGTACTGAAAAAATTACCCGCAGAATCTGTATCACCGAGGTCTGTTAACGGTATACAATATGCGTTATCAAAATAAATGGCATCGGGATAATCATTCTCATCTGCAAATTGATCACAGATAAAAGTTGATTGGGTGTATGATGTATTTGTATAGAAATAAATAACAATTATGAGGGAATTAAAAACATACTTTATAATTTTCAATTGTATTTGTTTGAAAACAAAGTTAAGGATAAAACCTCATGCTAAGAATTGAATTTAAGTTTGTTGATTGGGAATTAAGCATAAATTAGTATATTTGATAATACTTACAATTAATTATTACTGTATGAAAAAACATTATAAAA
>JACMJP010000008.1 GCA_014380545.1 Chitinophagales bacterium
AAATCAGGTAAAAGTGTTACAGGTGGAAGTATAGGTTTATTTAAAGGAAAAAGACTTGGCAGGGAAAAAGCGATGCAGTCAATGCAGGAGGATATAGAAAAAATAACTGTTGAGGAAGAGAAAATCCATGCTGTAATAAAGGAAAAAGAAAATCAATTACAGGAATTAAGAAGAAGCACAGCTGATAAAGAAATTCAGAAAGCAACTCAGGGAGTTAATTTAGTAAATCAGAATATTGTTAGTGCACAAACAAGATTAGATCATGTGCATAATGTATTAAAACAAATTGCAGAAAAGCAGGAAAGTTTTAATCGCATGATAATACAAACAGAAGAGGAGAGTTTGCAATTAAATAACGCACATGAAAATACTATTCTGTTAAAGGAAGAGCAGCAAAAAGTTTTACTTGAAATGGAATCTGCTTATCGTGAAGTGAATGAGAAACTCATTCATCACAACAATTTATATAACCAGGAAAATATCCGCTATCATCAGCAACTGAACAGAACAGATTCTGTTAAACAAGACCTGAATTATAAAAATACAAGATTTACAGAAGCAGAAGCATTATCTGCTGCAAATAATACACAGTTAATTGATGTGAAAGATGAGCTTTCCGAAACAAGAAATAAAATTGAAACTGTGCAGGCTGCATTAATGCTGCTGTATGATGAAAAAGTTGTGAAAGAAACAATGCTTGCAACTACTGAGCAGGATTATTATGCAAGTCGGGGGGAAATTGCAGAAACAGAAGATCAGATAAAAACATTACAGAAGAAGAAAGAACAAACAGATACAATTCTTGGGGGTATAAAGGATAAATTGAATGACCTCAAAGTACAGCTTGCAGGAACAAAAGAAAGATTGTGGGTTGAATTTAATGTGGAGCTTGAACATATATTGGATAATGCTCCACCTGAAAATGTAACACTTGAAGAATTACAGGAAAAAGTGGATGCCGCAAAAAAACGTATTGAAAATTACGGTGAAGTAAATCCGATGGCGATACAGGCTTTTGAGGAAATGAAAACAAGATATGATTTTATTAGAAATCAGAGGGACGACCTGATCAATGCCAAAACTTCCTTATTAACTACAATTGATGAAATAGATGCAACGGCAAGAAAGAAATTTGATGATGCGTTTATACAAGTTCGGCAGAATTTCGTTGAAGTATTCCGTGGATTATTTTCTGAAGAAGATGATTGCGATCTAATCCTTAAAGAGAATTCTGATCCGCTTGAAGCAGAAATAGAAATTATTGCAAAACCAAAAGGAAAAAAACCTCAGGTGCTCGATCAGTTAAGTGGTGGGGAAAAAACATTAACGGGAATGAGTTTATTATTTGCGTTATATTTATTAAAACCTGCACCGTTTTGTATTCTTGATGAAGTTGATGCACCGCTTGATGATAATAATATTACCAAGTTTAATAATATCATTCGCAAATTCAGTGATAATTCACAGTTCATTATTGTAACACACAACAAAAGAACAATGGCAGAGGTAGATGTTATTTATGGAGTTACAATGGCAGAGCAGGGGATAAGTAAAGTGGTGCCTGTTGATTTCAGGAATTTGAATTGGGGTTATGAATAATGAGTGATCAGTAATGAGTATAGTATAATAGAAAATAAAACAGAAGGTGACTTTTGTCACCTTCTTAATTAAGATAGGATTTGTTATTTATTCAACTACAGAACTCTTCTTTTTATACTCTTTATACAGCTCCGTAATAATTCCATCACTCAATCCCTGTTTTGGTACATGGATTTTATCAATGCCCGTCCATTTCATAACGTTGATGTAGATTCTTAATGCAGGAACAATTACATCCGCCCTGTCAGGTTTTAAGCCAAGGTCACGGACTCTTTGTGTCATACTTAATCCGTCAATATAACTTAATACCCTGCGTAAAGATGATGCTGATAAAAAATTTTTTCCCTTGCCGTACATTTTAATTACTTTATTAATACTTCCGCCAACACCAAGTGCATCAATATTCGTTTTTACAGGTTTATTTTCATGTAGCCATTTTACTACTTCTCGCCATTCATCTTCGGTAACCTGATCATTCAGCAGGCGCAATGTTCCGATATTAAATGACTTGTTTGAATGTAATTTCCCTTTACCGAAAAATGCAAGTTCAGTGCTTCCCCCACCCACATCTATATATAAATAATTTTCTGAGGGATCTAATCCACTTTGCAGCAATGGATATTGTAAAATAAATTTTGATTCTGCATCGCCACTTATTATTTCTATTTCTATGCCCGCTTCCTGCTTTACTCTTTGTAAAATAATATCGCTGTTCTTTGCATCCCGCATTGCTGATGTTGCACATGCTTTATATGCAAGCACATGGTGCACATCGATTAAATTTTTAAAAGCAATTAAAGTTTTTACGACATGATCAATTTTTTCATCAGAAAATTTCCCGTTATTAAACGCCTCTTCTCCAAGCCTTACCGGAACCCTGATGAGTTCATCCTTATGATATACAGGTCCCGTTTTTGTTTCAAAAACATTCACGAATAATAATCGTATTGCGTTGCTTCCAATATCTATTGCTGCGAATTTCAAAATAATTTAGTTTTAGTTTTTACCCTGAATAGTTTTTATAATAATCATACAACGCTAATTGGCTGCGCACTGGCTTATCACCCTTTTTTAATTGTATATATTCATTTAATTTTCCATGCCCAATTGATCTTGCTTTTTGATTATCACTCCACTGTATTTCCAAATTTTCTTTTAATTGTTTGCGTATTTTTTTATCAAGAATACTTACAAGCACTTCCACCCGGAAATCAATATTTCTTTCCAACATATCTGCTGAACCAATATATATTTCTTCTTTACCATTATTGTGAAAATAATAAATGCGGGCATGTTCAAGATATTTATCCAATATACTAATACCCTCAATATTTTCGCTCAATCCTTCTACACCCGGAACAACAGAACATGCCCCTCTTACTATCAATCGTATCTTTACTCCAGCCATACTTGCTTCATACAATTTTTTTACAATTTCCTTATCGGCAATATTATTTACTTTGATAAATATTTCTGCAGGCTTTCCGGCTTTTGCAAATTTTATTTCCCGGTTAATTAATTGTTTTATTTGCTTGCGTAAATACAATGGAGCGAGCAAAATGTTTTTATATTTTAAGATATTGAATTGGTTTTCAAAAAATGAAAAAACCTTTTTGATCTCTTTAGTTATTTCAGGTTTTGCTGTTAATAATAAAAGATCGGTGTAAGTTTTTGCTGTGTTCTCATTAAAATTCCCTGTTCCTATCATTGCATACTGCTGAATTTTTCCATTTACATTTTCTGTAACCAAACATAATTTAGCATGTACTTTTAAATTGTTTTCACCAAATACAACCTTTGCACCTTCTTCCTGTAATTTATTGCTCCAGTATATATTATTTTCTTCATCAAACCTTGCCTGTAGTTCCATAATCACCGTTACATGTTTGCCATTTCTTGCGGCATTTATTAAAGACATCACAACGCTTGAATTTTTAGCAACACGATATAGTGTAACATGAATATGTGTAACAGATGGATTAATTGCGGCCTCCCGCAAAAAATCAATTACATGTGTAAAAGATTGATAAGGAAAATGCAGCAATACATCTTTTTGTTTTATTGCACTAAAAATACCCGGGGATAATTGTAAATACGGATGCTGTACTGGCGGTTGTTTTGTAAATAATAAATGTGTTTTCCCAAGGTTAGGAAAATTGACAAAATTCTTAAAATTATGATATCTCGCACCGGGAATAACTGCGTCTTCTTTTTGCAATTTCATTTTTTTAGTGAAAAATGAAAGCATATCTGCAGGCATTGCAGCATCATAAATAAATCGTACAGGCTCTCCTTTCACCCGGCGTTTAATACTTTTCTGCAGAATTTCCAGAGTGCTTTGATTTAGATCTGTGTCCTGATCAAGAGATAATTCTGCGTCACGGGTAATTTTAATTGTATAAGCTTCAATTTCATCAAAATCAAAAATATGATAAATGCTTTTTAAGTTATACCTGATAATATCATCTAATAAAATAATATATTCCTTATCATCAATTGCATGCAACACTAAAAACCTGGAAGGGTCACCATCAGGCACCTCAATTAGTGAATATCCTGTTACACTGCTTTTTCCTTTTTTGCGCAGCCGGATTGCAAGGTAAATGGATTTATCACTGAGTGAGGGCAATTTTTTTTCTGTATCCACCATCACAGGAAATAACTTCGGACGCACCACTTCCTGGAAATAATCTTTTACAACCTCACCTTGTTCTGCAGTTAATTCTTTTTCATTTACAATAAAAATATTCTCTTTCTTTAATTCTTCAAGAATTTCAAGATATGCGTTATCAAACCTGTTTTTAAGTAATAAAACTTTTTTCTGTATCTGGCTCAATAACTTGGAGGGTTTAACGTCAAAGTCCTTGATCTTTGTTTTTTCTATTTTCACCATTCGGCGCATAGTCGCTACCCGCACCCTGAAAAATTCATCCTGGTTATTTGAAAATATACCGAGAAATCTAACCCTTTCATTCAGCGGAACCCTTTTGTCCTCAGCCTCCTGCAATACCCGTTCATTGAATGATAACCAACTGATATCCCTGTGTATGTATTTATAAATCAACTTCTTTGTTTTCTTTTTTTGCGGCATATTACATGTAATATTTGCCACAAATTTAAGCGATGGCTAAAATAGTAGTGTGTTGATTAATATAAGCATAAGAGACCATTAAATAATTATGAAGGAATTGTAAGCATGTTGCAGAATTAAACTGAGGTAGGATTTGCAAAAAAAACCGTAAAGAGGGTCATAAGGCCTCTTCACGGATAACTCTAAAACTCCAACTATGAGACTAAATCGTGGCGGAGTAATTTTTTTAAGGGTATTATAAATCGATAACTTCTATAATTTGCATATCGTCAATCAGTATTTTATCCATTCCAACAATAAGCTCCAGCGTTACAGGAACATCGTTCAGTGTTGTGAAATAATATTTTTGTTTATTCCAGTGTAATGCAGATTCAGGTGAAATATTAAAATATAACAACGCTGTGTCCCCCTGAAAAACAGTAACTACAAATTCGCTTGCGCATCCGGTTGACGTTCCTGTCATTTTTAATGCAAATGATAACTCATACATTTTAACTGCTTCAACCGGTAATATATCTTCGTACGTCATACTGCGGCAAGTAGTAGCGCCTATCATCATAGACTTTGTACCCTCGTAATAATCAGCCATATTCGGTTCAGCATATCCTTCTCCTATTCCTTCCCATAAAGCATCTAATAATGAAACGTCCTCAAAACTTCCATTTTTTAAAATATTTGGCGGAGTAATCAAAATATCTTTTTCTTTTGCACATGAGGCAAGAACAAAAGATGCAAGGACTAGGATTATTAAATTTTGTTTCATTAAAAAATTATTCAGTATGATGATTGTTCAAGTATTCATACAAAATTCATTAAGATTCAAATATGTGCACCGTACGGATTGTGATCTCTTGTGACGACGTTTTATTTCAGGGATCAGTAAATTGAGTTTTTACAAACTGCCAGATGCCTGTTTTCATTGAGATATGCTTTGATGAACGGTTTTAAGTAGTGAGAATTACAGGAATAAAACTTTAGTTACTCCACAGAACCTTTCTTCCTTTTTTCAAATACCTACCTTTGTAATATGGCTATTGATAAATATGGTTTAAGGGGTGTTTCATCCGGTAAGGAAGATATACATAAAGCAATTAAACATATAGATAAAGGATTGTATGCTACTGCCTTCTGTAAAATATTACCTGATATTGCAGGCGATGATGAAGAGTATTGTAATATCATGCATGCAGATACGGCCGGCACAAAAACTTCTCTGGCTTATATATACTGGAAGGAAACCGGTGACATAAATGTATGGAAAGGTATTGCACAGGATGCCCTGGTAATGAATCTTGATGATATGGCTTGTGTAGGTGCGGTCGCTAATATTCTTATTTCATCTACAATAGGAAGAAATAAAAGTTTAATTCCGGGGGAAATAATCAGTGCTGTAATAGATGGAACCATGGAATTCATTCAAAAGATGAAAACATTTGATGTGCATATACATCATGCTGGAGGTGAAACAGCAGATGTTGGGGATATTGTGAGAACAATTGATGTTGGAATAACTGCATATACAAGAATGCGCAGAGACGCTCTTATAATAAATAATATAAAACCCGGAAATGTAATTGTTGGATTAGAGAGTTATGGAAAAGCGAGTTATGAGGAGGAATATAACGGAGGCATGGGAAGTAACGGATTAACTTCAGCAAGGCATGATGTATTTAGTAAGGTATATGCTGAAAAATATCCTGAAAGTTATGCCCCTGAAATACCTGAGGGAGTGATTTATACGGGAAATAAATTATTGACTGATAAGATAGAGAACCTAAACTCAGATGCGGGAAAATTAGTTTTATCACCTACAAGAACTTATTTGCCTGTAATTAAAAAAATAATTGCACAACATAAAGACAAAATTGCCGGCATGATCCATTGTACGGGTGGAGGGCAAACAAAAGTTTTACATTTTGTAAATGATGCGCATATTGTAAAAAATAATTTACTGCCCATTCCGCCTTTATTTAAAATGATACAGGAAGAAAGCCGAACGAGTTGGAAGGAAATGTATAGGGTATTTAATATGGGGTACCGTCTTGAAATTTATACTGATGCAATTACGGCAGATGCAATTATAAATATTTCAAAAGAATTTAATATTACTGCCCAGGTTATAGGTTATGTGGAGGAATATGCCGGAAAGAAAGTAACAATAGAAAGCAGAGTTGGAAAGTTTGAGTATGAATAGTTTTCGCACACTAATAAATTTTTGAAAGAAGTTGAATGAACCCGATCAGTAATTAAAGATCAATTTAATTAACCAATAACTTAATAACTATTAACTGATGTCATATTCCCGGAAAATTTCTCATATAAGCCCTGAATCGCTTTGCTGAAGTTACCTTGTTCACATAGAAATAATTTAAGATAATTCCTGCAACAACTATTATCATTCCAGTAATAGCAAGCATATCAAATCGTTCATTAAATAAAAAATATCCGAATAGTAAAGCGAATAGAATTCCGATATAAGTATAATTTGCAATACTGCTTGCTTTTTCCATTTGATAGGCCCGTGTCATATAAAACTGTGCAAACTGAGTAATGACTCCTACAGCAATTAAATAAAACCATTCTGTTCCTACAGGCATTATCCAATGAGTAGCACAATAGGGCGTAACAATAGGAAGTGTAATAAGCGGTAAATAAAATACCACCACTACAGCAGGTTCATCGTCTTTTGCCCTCCTTACAGCATTATAAGAGATTCCTGAACAAGCAGCCGCTAAAATTCCGAGCATTAGCATTTCGACAGAAACCCTTGGATCAAATCCTTTAATTAAAATAATCCCGATAAAAGAGAGAAGAAAAAATATCCATTGTTTCCAATGCATATCTTCTTTTACAATAAAAGATGCGAATATGACCGTAAATATCGGAGACAAATATTGAATTGTAACTGCTGTGGCAAGAGGTAAATTTTGCAGGGTATAAAAAAATAATAATAAAGCTATTGAGCCGGATAAGCCCCTTATTATTAAAAATAATTTATTCCCTTTTTTAAATGGATTTAAATTAAGACGATATAATAGAAATGCTGATAATATGAATGAAACAGAACTCCTGAACAATACAATTTCGTAAGAAGGTATTCGGGGTATAAGTTTTATACATACATTCATGAGCGCAAATAAAAAAGTAGAATACAAAATATACTGTACTGCCTTCCCATGCATTTAGTAAAATTATAAGTTGTTATTTTGTTTCCATCACCTTAATTATAAACAATGCAACTTCACAGTATGGAAAAGATTTTGGAGTAATTGTTGCAACATTACTGTGTATTTTAGTATCTTTTAAGCAGTTAAAGTTTGTTAAGTATGGAGATAAAATCCTTTCCGCATCGTTAATCAATTCATAAATCAGAAAAAAATACTTATTTCACAAAAAATTTATCGGAATGAAGCAAATAGAAATGGTTATAAAACTTTCAATCATCACAATCTTATTCAGCAGTTCACTTGTATTTGGGCAAACACAACCCTCCACTCCAAAAGAGAGTAGCGGGCTTACCAGCGATGAGGCGATTGCCAAAATGGAGCGTTTTCTCGAAATTCTTGATGCAAAGTATATGGATGATGTAGATGAAGGAAAACTTGTAGAAGATGCCATCAATGCAGTCCTCGAAAAATTAGACCCTCATTCAGTTTATTTTACTGAAGAAGAATTGGTAGAGGCTAACCAACCACTTGAGGGAAACTTTGAAGGTGTGGGTATTCAATTCAATATTTTAAAAGATACCATTATTGTTGTGAATACGATTTCGGGCGGCCCATCAGAAAAAGTTGGAGTTATGAGCGGAGATAAAATTGTAATTATTGATGGGGAAAATGTTGCAAGTATTGGAATAACCACAACAGGTGTTACTGACCGGCTCCGGGGGAAAAAAGGTACAGAAGTAAATGTTGCCATTGTACGAAAAGGGATAAAGAAAAACCTTGAGTTTAAAATTACCCGTGATGTGATTCCGCTCTACAGTGTTGATGCAAGTTATATGAGCGACCCTGAAACAGGATATATTCGGGTGAGCAAATTTGCAGCAACAACCACTGAGGAATTTCAGGCTGCAATAGCTGAATTACAAAAAGAAGGGATGAAAAATTTAATTCTTGACCTGAGAGGAAATGGCGGAGGGTACATGAATGCAGCAATTGATATGGCAGATGAATTTTTGGATGCGGGAAAACTGATCGTTTACCAGGAGGGAAAAGCTTATCCAAGACAGGATGCTTATTCAACCTCACTTGGGATGATACATGAAGGAAAAGTAATTGTTTTAATTGATGAAGGCAGTGCAAGTGCAAGTGAAATTGTTACCGGTGCATTGCAGGATTGGGACAGGGCCTTGGTTATTGGCAGAAGAAGTTTCGGAAAAGGGTTAGTACAAAGGCCATTTAATTTACCTGATGGAAGCGCTATGCGTTTAACTGTATCAAGATATTTTACACCTTCCGGAAGGAGCATACAAAAATCATATGAGGAAGGAGTAGAAAAATATCATGATGATATTACAAACAGGTATAAAGACGGTGAACTCTTTGCAGATTCCATGTATCACTATCCTGATTCATTAAAATATTATACGAAAAACTCGAACCGGTTAGTATATGGTGGTGGCGGTATTATGCCTGATATTTTTATTCCGTTAGATACAACATGGGTGAGCGATTACTATAGTGAAGTGGTAGGAAAAGGAATTGTAAACCAGTTTGCACTTACATATGTGAATGAAAACAGAGAAACATTAAATAAAAAATATACCGGCCAAACAGATTTTGCAAAAGGATTTAATGTGGATGGGGCTATATGGAAAGATTTTTTTGCATATGCAGAAAATGATTCTATAAAATATAGTGAAGAACAATTTAAGCAATGCGAAGAAAAATTATCTGTATTGCTCGAATCGTCCATTGCAAGAAATCTTTATGGTTTTGAAGCATTCTGGTATGTTTATAATATAGCCGATGAAGCATATATAAAAGCACTTGAAGCGCTGCATGACAATACATTTAAGAAGATGAAAATTGCTGCGCAATAATTTTTGCATATAAAACATCATTAAATGCCGGATGTAAATCATCCGGCATTTTTATTTAATTAAGATATTGATTAATTTATTAGATAAGAAAGTGACGCTATTTATTATCGAAACAGACGTCAGGTATTTCTATTTGACTTTCTTTTCCATATACTTTATTCATTTCTCAAAGCAGGGAATAAATTTCCCCTCTCCCAGAAATAAATTTGCTGAGACAAAAAGCAATTTCTCTAAAGAGATTCTAACTTTTCTTCCTGTTTGCTCCAATTAATACAAAGGCGCCTATTACAGCTATACCTATGCCTGCATATGTGGGCCAATCAATGCTATGCTTTTCCTCTTTATTAATTTCAATAGGCCCAGCATCAATAACTTTGTCTTTTGTGGTGAAATTTACTCTTGTGAATATGAGCATCAGAATACCAACAGCTATTAATATAACTCCAAACGCTTTCATATATAATATTTTAGAATTTAAATAAATGGTTGGTGACCAAATATAGTGCCCCCGGTCTTTATGAGTTTTCTGAATTTACTTTCTGAAAATAATAATGCAGGGTTTTTACCTTGCCAAATACATTTTCCCAAAGCCATTATTAAAATACAGATCAGTTTCTGTATCATATTTCTCTAATGATTTTCCGTTGAGTTTTGTAACTACTCTATATAAGTACAACCCATTTGCAACCGGATCGCCAAAAGCATCTGTTCCATCCCATGCAAATTCAGTAATATTATTTCCTACATGCAGTTCACCAAGTTCATTGCGCATAATTTCTCTAATTACTTTTCCAGTTACCGTCATAATCTGAATTTTAAAATATTCAGGTACTTCACTTCCGGTTAATGTAAATACAAATCTTGTTTGAGTAGTGAACGGATTTGGATAGTTAAACACATTACTGATCATCGGTTTATTAATTACCTCAAATGAAATAGTGTAATCAATTGAATTGCCTGCATTATTTCCACTTGCATCTTCACCATGCACAATTAATTCATAGATCCCATCAGTAAGCTTACCTGGAGTTAATTCAATTCTTGCAGCATTATTCTCTGCAAGGCTATTTGTATCTGCCGGATAAAACCTTAATATGCTTCCATCATAACTAAGATCACGGGGCAATTCTTCATTCGGATAACGCATTTGCACATTCAAATAACTTGTATCATCTAAAGCAAGAAAAGTATTCTCATCCTTTAACTGGATGATGATATTAGGGTCAGCAGAAACAATATCTCCTTCTAAAATATGTGTACCATCGAAAGTTACATCTAATAAGGGATTTGCATTATCAGGCTGCACATATAAAGAGATAAAACCAAGATTATTAAAATGATATTGTTCAGGCTGATCATTATCAGGATTTACCTCAATAAATAATGTGTTTAATCCTGCAGGGTAATTTACAGTATTAAATTGAATACTGCTTATCATGGTTTCCTCCGATAATAATGAATCCTGCCGTTGATAGGGAATCGCATGAATAATATTATTCTGATCAACAATATTAAAATCAATTAATAAACTATCCATATTCAGTTCACTTATATTAGTAACTGCAATATTTAAACTTACATTATCACCATTTTGTACACTATCAGCAGAAATATTAAATTGATAATTTGGATTTAGGGCTGCTTCCGGAACAGGAACATACAACACTCTTAAATAATCAATTTGAGCGGGTGTGCGTAATAAGTCATCTGTAGTATTTAATCTTAATTTTACGTAAGGATAATCAGTGGCATTTATCCAGTTAATAGTTGTATCGGTTGATGTTAATCCTGATACTAAAGTAGATTCTAAACCTGAGGCAGTAACCCCAATTACGGAAATTGTATTTACATCTGACGCAAACGAATCAACAGTTGATAATTTCCATTTTATTTTGTCCCAGTAACTTGCCGGACCAACTAATGAAGTTTCAACAAACCCAGTATTCCAGAAACCGGAAACATTAAATGTTTTCTCAATTAATTCACCAGGTAACCCAATGAGTTCTTCTGTTGTTGATGGTGCACCTTTTTTTGTTTTGAAAACATAACTTCTTCCTTCTTCTATATCTGCTGCAGAAAGAATTTCTGTTGCGCCAAATTCTTCAAATACATCTAATAAATTAAATCCCAGAGAGACCTCATCATCAGACCAGTTATAAAATTCAGGATCTCCCCAGCTATATAATAAAATGAAATTGCTATCAGGAATGGAATTCAGGAAATTATAAAATGATTGCCTTTCTGTAGAATTATTTGTATTGAATTGCTGATATGTTTTAGATGCCGCAGAACTGCAATATACATCTCCGAAAGGACCCATATTAGAAGTGCCGACTTCATAAGTTTCCCATGTTTCTGCTGTTGCATAATCAGAAACAATAACTACAAATCCGCCAGATGCGCATGATGCAAGTGCAAGCAACTCTCCATTTTTATAACTATAAGTTTCATACCATTCTGTATCAAAGCCTGTATGCAAAATATATGTTGTATTGGTTGTGATATATTCAAATTTTCTTGTTGGCTGCAAAATAATATCATGATATGTATCATACGTATATTGAAAATAGTGGCTTTGATTCCATCCTGTTTCTATGCCCGGTTTATGAATGAAAGAAGAATTTCTCCAAAGCAATTCATTATCATATAAGGTATCTAAACTTATTCTCCAGTAATATACAATTGAATCAAGCCATGTTATTGGTGGTGCTTCCCATTTAATGATTCCACCGCTTTCATTTACATGTGTTGTACGCAAAAACATACTGTTGAAATTCATGGTTGTATCAATTTGCATAACAAATTGCTTTTCACTTGCAAAAACATCCGCCGTTGATGCAGCAATATATTCCGGAGTATGATTTACAATTGCAAATTCATAGGGATAAATTGGAATTGCATCATTAGAAATAATATATGTATTTACGCTGAGTATATTATTCATTTCATCTATTTCAGGAATGAGCTCTGTATTATCAATATGAATATCAAAAGCATTTATTCCCACACCGGAAATTGCATCAGTAAAAAATTTTATTTTTAATGTGTCCCTGAAATAGGCTGCTGGAAATTGATCTAAAAATGTTTCAATTGTTCCATCGGGCATGTGCCTTTTTATTTCAACAGAATAATTTGTGTCTATTGCCATTCCCAAATTTGTTACAACAATATTCATTGTAAAAGAATCTACAGCTGTTGAAATAAAAGCCGGATCAAAAAATACATAAGGAGCTTCAATCGCATAATCAGGTTTTTGATGAGAATTTATTCGGATGGATGGATCGCCCTGAAGAGTGGTATGTTCAATACTAAGCTGAATTGCCATGTCTAATGTTCCGTCCAGTGAGTCATTTGCAGCTTTAATGATATCTCCAATACCCATTAAATAACATTTATCTGCCAGCTCATCATAAAAAACTTTTCCATAATTGTACAAGCCGCCGGCAACTGAAAATGTTGAAGCAGCTATGAATGCAATTGCAGCTTTTTGTTCAGCAAAAACATATTTCTCTGTAAGTGTCACTTCGTAGCCGTGGATTGCAGCAGTATTACAACCATTGCTAAACACAACATGATATCTTCCTTCATTTTCAAATTCTTCAGGATCGCCGATGTTATAATCCAAACTTGCTGTAGCTGAGTGACCAAAAAATGTCATTAATGAAACACCCGCATTTACCAATGAATCAAGATAATCAGAAGTGGAATATAATATTGGGTCGGTTGATGTTTTATTAAATTGTAAAATATTTGCACCATATAAAGTATCCTCAATGATATCTCCGAACACGGTTAAGTAGTCATCAAAAAGGTCCTGCTCATATTCTTCAAGTCCGCCGGCAAAATGTAAAATATTTTTCATCCATGCTTTATTTTCAACCGTTTGAGTTGTGTTTGCCTGCACTGCCTCAAATTCAACAAGTTTTTCGTAATATATTCTGATATCATCAGGATCAAGTACAGTTAATCTTCCTATAGCAATTTCCGGCGCCAGTGAATTTGGTCTGCACATTAACAAATTATCAGAACCTGGATGACCAAAGGTTGGGACATAATTATATTCATATTCATGGTATTCAGAAGTATTTAAGGGTCTTGCAAGATTATAAGTAAAAGATTTACCAATTAATAAAACATACTTCGGGTCAATTATAAAGTTATCTTTTGCAAATAATCCAAAATTCCTGATCGCCAATGGATGTTTTCGGATGCCATATGAAAACTGATCATATAATTGATTGATGTCAATTGTTTTTGCATTATATCCACCGCCATCTAAAGAATTCCTATAGGTACGATATGTTTCCACCCAGTCAGTTCCTGTACCGTCATCAAAATATACAGGATGAGAAATAATTAAAAAATCTCCCTGGTTTGTTGCCTCGGAGTAATTAATGAAAGTTACGGGTGTGAAATCTGAAATAGTTATTATATCTGAAGCATCCTGGCTGCTGATAAAAATTGCATGACCGGTTGCAGCATAATCGAGATGATATTTGGAAATATCACTTTCCACTTCAGCAATTATTCTCTTATGATCCGTAAGATCATATAAGACAGGCTGCGTTGATTTTTCATCGAAGTTTGTTATTTCAAGATATCTTTCTGATGCAGTAACACCGGATAAATTAAATTTAGTTTGTGAAGCATCATCAAAATTAAATTCCCTTGGATATTGAATATCTGCGTAAGCATATCTCTGGTAATCTATGCTGCTTGCAAAAGATGAGTATGTTAGTGTATTACTTTCTTCCAGGTTATCTATTTCAAAATTAAATTTTAATATGGAAAAAGAATAAACTGTTGTGTCAATAAGATTTTCACTATTGAAATCAATCTTCACATCATGTCCGGTAGTATTTACTGTAATTACAACCGTGCTTAAAACAGGATTAAATGCTGAACCGCTATAAATATGTGGTGTGTTTAAAGTAATAGGCACGGTAGATATGCTATAAATGCCACTTGTGAATCCTTCTCCCGTATCAAACCTTGAACTATACAGGTCACTATAGATACTTCTCCCGGGTGAAAATTCCAATGGACCATAAGGTGCACCCCAAACGTATAAACTTTCGTAATTGCAATATTGCTCAACAGGGGGCAGGCTGCTTAAATTATTTGAAAGATTATCCAGTCGATTATTGGTTGTAATATCATTCCATGTTAAAAAATAGACTGCTGTATCATTCATGATGCTAAAATAAGTTTGCACTTGTTGTAATGCTGCATCATTATATAAATTAGAATCGAACGTTCCATCATTCTTCTTACCGAAAAATTCAATAAAATCACTGGCATTAAAAACGCCATCATCTTCACCTTCAATATGAATATATTGTTCTTCGCCTTTATTAAATAGCTGTAAATTTCTGGGGTCTATAGATGAAATGGTTTCACCTACCAATGATAATGCAGTATTTAAAGCTGAATAATCTATGCGGTAAATTCCATCTTTTGAAATATCAAATCGTATATATTTTTGATCGTAACTTATCCATTCATTACCATAGGTTTGGCAAAGTGCGGGCAGGGTTATAATACTTAAAAACAGAGCAGGTAAAAGTTTTTTCATGTAAATATTTTAATTAAAAATATCATATTATTCATTTAGCTGCATTCGTTTCAAAATTAAAATTCACAAAAAATAGGTTTCAGATTTAGGTATATTATTTCCGGATATTTTTATTTACATCAAACAATAAACTAAATACATGAGAATACAATACTTCACTTTGTTTGCCTATGTTGGTATAAGCATAATCTAATTTAATTGGCCCTATTACTAATCCTAAGCCCATATTGGGTTGCAATGCCCAGTTTTCAGTAAATTTATCATCAGGAATAATGCGCTGGATATTTCCTACGCCTCCTCTCAGGTAAATAAATTCTTTATAATTTGCTTCTATCCCAATATGCGGATCTATACTTACCGGGTCAGCACTCACTAAAACATTTCTTCTGCCATCTGATGAAATGTCTGCGTTTATTTCAGGCATTAAACCAAAATTTTCGCCGATATTAAATTGATATGCAACACCTGCAATTAATTTTGGCGTTGTTATTTCAATTGAATTTTCAGGAATAACATTATCTGTTGCAAGTAAAATATCTTTTTCTTCCTCCGTAAAACTAAAACTCCAGGCATTAAATGTTGAAGTAATGTCTCTTGCCATTAATCCGAATCTCCAATTATTCTTTTCCATTTGCGTACCCACATCTAACCCAAAACCCCAGGCTGTTGCAAATTCACCTGCTACACGATGTATAACCTTCACGTTACCTCCGATTTTTAAATTATTCCATTTTAACTGCCTTGCATAAGAACCAATAAAAGCGTAATCAGCTACAGAAAAAGAAGTAATGTTATCGTAGTTAATGCTTCCGTCAGGCTCAAAAAGGTATAAGGTGTTAGGAATATCATCAACACCAAAGCGGATAAGTGAAAAACCAATTGCGCTCAAAGTATCTTTTAAAGGAATTGCTATTGATCCATAATCGTATTTTGCAATGCCTGCAAAATATTCAGCATGCATAATAGCCAACTGAAGATTTGCATCCACATTTAGCAACGCAGCCGGGTTCCAGTAACCGGCAGTTGCATCATCTACACTTGCTACTACACTGTTACTCATGCCCATAGCCTGAGCAGAAACACCAATAGACAGAAATTCATTGCTGTATTTTGGAGTGTTGTCCTGGGAATATAAAGCAAAAGAAAATGAAGTTAAAAGTAGTATGCAAAAATTCCTGAACATATATGCGTTATGATTTAGGGAGAAATTTAGGAAATTTCTGCGAAAGTAGTCTCTTCTCAAAGTCATGAATTACAGATGTTATGTTATGAATGTCTGTTGCATTGAACACAGGATTTCCTAGTCTTTGGTTTATCCTGTTCAATATTTGGATTACAACGGGATCATTAGTGTAATCGTATATGAAGCGCACTTTTCGGAATCTGTTCATGTGCCCGGCAACGTCTGCGGGGTTTCCGGCTTTCGTATTAAAGGCAATAAAATCTGTAATAATTGTCATGTCAAGAATATCAAGTAAATTATAAAGATCATCGCAGGTTTTTTTATTTTCCGTTAATAATTTCCTGTCAAGCATAATTTCAAGCATTACATGTGAGAAAGCATATATCCTTTTTACAAAACAACTAAAATCATATTTACTTATTATTTCCTCAATTGTTTTGGTGTTCTCATGAAAAAAACCTGATTCATGAAAGAATGCATCGGCAATGTAATGTTTTTGGATACCGGAATTGAGTGATGCAAATTGAACATTGTTATTATCAATCAATTTATCAGGATGCACTTTTACAACTTCACCTTTTCTTGAGCTGTAGTTTGATAAAATATCAGGTAAAAGAACACCGCATGCAAAATATGCGTCATCGCATGGCAACTCATTATAAAAGTGTGAGAGAAAATTCATGAGATTAAAGTTACCCCTAAATCCTATAAACGGAACTTGTTGTGTGCCGAATTTTTATCATTTGAAATGACCGATAAATTTTATCTATGATACAAACACAATGAATCATAGACGTCTCCTTTAAGGGATTTAACGGTGTGTTATATTTGCATCATGAAAAACTTTGTAGAAGAATTACGTTGGAGAGGAATGCTGTTCGATATAATGCCTGGCACGGAAGACTTTTTAAATAAAGAAATGGTGAAAGGATATATTGGTTTTGATCCTACTGCTGATTCTCTTGGGGTTGGTAATATGGTTCAGGTAATGACTTTATTGCATTTTCAAAATTGCGGGCATAAGCCAATTGCTTTAATTGGCGGTGCCACAGGAATGGTTGGTGATCCTTCAGGAAAAAGTGCTGAAAGAAATTTACTAGATGAAGAAACATTAAAGTACAACATAGCATGTCAGAAAAAACAAGTGGAGCGATTTCTTGATTTTAATGTATCAGGGAATGCAGCAGAAATAGTAAATAATTATGACTGGATGAAAGAATTTTCTTTCCTTGATTTTTTACGGGATGTTGGAAAACATATTACCATCAGCTACATGATGGCAAAAGACTCGGTGCAAACAAGATTGGATAAAGGAATTTCATTTACTGAATTTACGTATCAGTTATTGCAGGGATATGATTTTTATTATTTGTGGAAACACCATGGTGTAATGTTGCAAATCGGTGGCAGCGATCAATGGGGAAATATTACAACGGGTAATGAATTAATAAGAAGAAAAGATGGAGGAGAAGCTTATGCTATTTGTACTCCGTTAATTAAAAAAGCAGACGGGACTAAATTCGGTAAAACAGAAGAGGGAAATATCTGGCTTGACCCCAAAAGAACATCGCCTTATAAGTTTTATCAATTTTGGTTACAGACAAGTGATGCTGATGCTGAAATCTATATTAAAATATTTACTCTGTTCGATAAAGAAAAGATTGAATTAATAATTGCAGATCATAAAACACAACCTCATTTGCGCTTATTACAAAAAGAACTGGCAAAGGATATTACTGTGAGAGTGCATAGTGAGGAAGATTATAACAATGCAGTGAAAGCAAGCGAAATTTTATTTGGTAAATCAACTAAAGAAAATTTTGAACAATTAAGTGAAACATTATTTCTTGAGATATTTGAAGGTGTTCCACAATTTAATATAAATAAAAGTGTACTCAATGATGGAATTTTATTAGCTGACCTGCTAACAGATTCAACACAAGCGTTGCCATCAAAAGGAGAATTCCGCAGAGCAGTAAAAGAAAATTCATTGAGCATTAATAAAGAAAAAATAACAGATGCTGAGAAAAAAATCTCAGCATCTGATCTTATTAACGGAAAATATTTATTGGTTAAAAGAGGAAAATCAGAAAATTATTTATTGATTGCAGAATAAAGATCACCTTCCAAATGAATCGTAATATTTTGATGCATGATCTTCAAATCTTTTAAGCAGATCAATATTTTTCTTTTCAATTTCAGTGAGTGCATTTGTTACGTCAGTTGAAACAGGCATATACCAGTCAACATAATTATCAAACACATAACGCATTCTCCTGTTTTTAAATGAATAACCATGTCTTGCATAAATTGCATTGCGCATTACTTCAATATCTGCTTTATACATGTTAGATACATCTTTGCTTTTTAAAAGTATTGTGGATGCGTTGAATTTAAAAACATCATTCGTCAGTTTTTCACCAACATATCCTTCTTCATCAAATGTTCCGTACATCGCATCCCATTGTACACTTTCCGGTAATTCCAGTGCAGGTTCATAAGAAAATTCTCTTCTTTGCAGTGTATAGGTTCTCTTTGTTACAGCTAAATTTTTATCATTTGCAATCCATTCGCCGGATACTTCTATGTAATCACCATTGATCGTAAAATAAAATATGCCGTCATACTTGTCATCACCGGGTTCTTTGGCCGTTACTTCATATGTACTATTTACTTTTTTTGCTGCACCCGTAAACGATCTTTTGTTTCCGGCAACAACACTATGTCCAAAAATTTTATCGCCTTTTAATGAATCTACTGAAATAGTGATCTTATTTGCATACATGTAATTCTTTGTTTCATCAAATTGTGCGGCTTCAAACATGCCTGTGTAGTAACTTACAGGTGAATCATACTGCCGCTTTCCATTTTCTTTTACTCCCGCCTCAGTTGCAGGGGTAGTATTTAATGAAGCATATTGAACATTGGCAACGCCCGTTTCAGGTTCATCATCGCTGTTGCTGTGCGATGCGGTTTGAGTGCACGATATGAGTGCAGCAAAACCGGAAATTAAAATAAACGATCTCATTTTTGTATGTATTTAAAAATAATAATTTCTGCTATAATCAAATTTAAAACCCAACCCAACCAGGCGACAATTCTGTAAACATCCATCGGTTGCGGTTCAAATAAATAAACTATGACATACTTCCATGCTCTTAACGTAATTGCCGATAATGTTAGTGCAAAACTGCGGTACATCATTTTTTTGTGTTCGATAATTTTTTTTTGCCTTGCTTTTATAAATGCCATGAGTGTGAAATAGAACCACAATACTGCCAGTAAACAAAATGCAATTTGAGACAAAATTCCACCATTGGCGTATATGCCAATTATAAAACCCGAAGTTGAACCAAATAAAAGGACAGAGAAAACATATATCCTTCCATTGATCCTGTGAAAAGGTTTATAGTTTTTTTGAAGGTATTTTGAAAACTGTGTAAAGCCTGCAGGCAAGGCTAAAACTGCAGTAAATACATGTATATAAAATGCAGGCAGGTAAAACGGCATGTGAATGTAATCCTGCTTAATATTCAGAAAAGCTGTATCTGTTCCCATCGGTATATATTGCAGAACGATAAGCAGCATGAGATAACAAAAAAATATATATGCAAGTAATAAAATTGCATCTACAAGGGAAAGCCGGAATTTGAATCCTGGTATCAGGGATACCGTGAAAGTTTTCATTTGCTGTATAAAGTTATCTAAAAATGATACCCGAATTTAGTAGCCCTGGTAGGAATCGAACCTACATATCAAGTTCCGGAAACTTGCATTCTATCCATTGAACTACAGAGCCATTAATTGTGCAAAAATAAAATAATTAAACGGTGTTTTAATTTATGCTGTGTATAGAAGATAAAAACTATTCAACAACAATCTTCACATATCCAAAAGCATTTGCCGGTATTTCTTCAATTTTTTCTGATGTAACGATGTTGATCTCTTTTACTTCCATGCTTTTTTCGCTGCCTTTTCCCATAAAGCCTGTTTGCCCGGCGCTGCTGTAAGTATATTCCCCGGTAACAAAATGGATTTCATATTGCGGAACTAAAATATTTTTCATTTGGATTTTCGGCAAATATTTTTTTTCGCCGGCATTATTGAAATAAAAAAAATATGTACCGCTATTTTCAATTTTAATTTCTGTACTTAATTGCTTTGCATCATACGGTATCTCATTTGCCATTTGCAATGAATACCAATGGCATCGGTTAATATTTTTCGTATTAAAAATATTATCATCATATTTTCCTTCCGGTCTGCGGGATGCCCACATCCAGTTGCTCATGAAATTATGCACCAGCAGCGCACGGAATTCGTTTCTGTATTTGCAAAATATTTCAAAGGTATGCCCGGCATTTGCTATTGTGTTCAGCCAGTATTCCGCAGGCTTATCTCCGAACTCAGTACAGAATAATAATTTACCCGGCAGTTCTTTTTTGTAATACGCAATAAAGGTTTCAAAATTTTTATCCTGCTTGTAAATCCTGATATATTTTTGAAATGCAGAATCCAATTGTTCGTAGTATGTATTTTTTTTAAATGTAATTTGTTTCGGGTGAGCTTGTGCAGCGGTTTTTAATTCTTCAGCAAGATATAAATGCACATCGGTACCATTTATTAAATCCCCGGTTTTCTTTACATAATTTATCAGTCCTGTATTCCATGCAGTATGTGTTTTTCTTTTTGGCTCATGTGCTATACATAAT